>NZ_JAUOSO010000012.1:0-194735 GCF_030548905.1 Shewanella sp. 2_MG-2023 | reverse complement strand
CTCCCCGGACTGGACTCGAACCAGTGACATACGGATTAACAGTCCGCCGTTCTACCAACTGAACTACAGGGGAATCGTTTTAGCAATGTATTGCTGAGAACGGAGCGCATAGTAAAACGCCCTGAACGATCAGTCAACTCGAGATATAAAAAAAATTGAAAAATTGATGTTAACTGCTCATCTAATACCCATCGTGGCTTATAATTCATCATAATGAGTGTTTTTTCACAAGTAAATTGATTAGTAACGATTTAATGGCTTTATCATTTTACTTATCAACTTTAATCCTAAACAGGTTAATTGAGCGATTTAGTCATTAACAATCACTATTTAATCCCATATAGACTGATGCTATACGCAGTTCTATACATATACATCATTTGAATGACGCTAAATTCATTTTCTACAAAATATTTGTTTATCTTTCTGATACAAGTCTTTTTACGCGCCTATCAAGCTAATCGATCATATAAGCGGCTAACGCTTTATAAACAGTTTTTCAGCTATGAGCGCTAAAATCATAGATCTTTTGGCTAAGCTTAAAAACCTGCTCTTTTTAAGGTTAACTCATTAAGCATCGTTATCTACGTTGGCTTATTAACATTAGCCATCTGTATTCAGGTTACTTATATATGCTGCTAAATTTGTAGTGGGTGATGGCTTTGATAACGGTCACATCTACGTTACGCCATTTACACGTGGGTTGATTAAATAGATTTGCTGGTATTCATCACTCCTAGTTTCCCTAATTACTCCTAGTTACTCCTAGTTACTCCTAGTTACTCCTAGTTGCTCCTAGTTGTTCATATGTAGTGTTCTAGCCTTGGAAGATTATTAGTTGAGGGATAAAAAAGAGATAGTGATTTATGGATTAAAGCTTTTAATGGAATCAATCAGAGCTAAGTTAAAATTGGCAATGTGATGCTACTCACTATTTCATCATAAGCACACTACTGCCCAAGCTTGGTTAATGTCACTACTCGCGCATAAACAGCAAACAATAATGTTGTTTGCGGAATTTTATGTAAAGAAAATGGCAGCCTTTGTTTTAATTTTAATGTAGATCGGCTTATTAATAATGAGATCGAATTACGAGTACGAGCAGGTCATTGCCGATACCCCGTTTCAATCAAAATGATGTATTCATGTCAGCAGACTTACAAATGTAATTTTATTTCATGTATCTTTTTTTACTGTTTTATTAATTTCTGTTTACCCTAACACCCCAGTAATATTGGGCTAGAGTGAGTTATCCACTAAATCTGTGGATAAGCCTGTGAGTTACTCTTAAAATACCCTCTGAAGCCCTTATGAGCATTGACTAGAAGTTAAATTATGCTCTGAATCAACAAATTGAAAATCATAAAACTAATCAAGGTGTTACAAAATGCAATAGATTTTTATTTGCGCGGATTATTTAGTGATGGTTAATGTAGTATATGTGTACGCGCTATTGTGTATTAAATTGCCATAGAAATGAGGTTTTTGGCGCTTTTATCGACAGTTTTAAGCTTTTGGCGCTGTTGTAGCATAATTTCATGTTTTGTTCGTCAAACTGTAATGATTGACTGATATGCAGCTAAATCATTTGGGATCGCTTTTTCATTTATCAAACCATTTTTGGTGTTTGTTATATATGATGGCTGTTTTAAAAGTAACAAATTATCAACTGATGATAAATGCAACTCATGTGCAAGTCATTTGCAAGTCATATGCAATTAGCAATCAACGTGTCCCAGACGAAAAGTAGTTTTCAACTATGCAAATTCTTGTATCTGTGATTGTTTGGCTGGGTTTATAAAGCTTTTGGGTCGCAATGTTCGGCAGGTTCAGTATAAAATGGTTTATCATTTTTATAGGATGCTTAGACGTGAAAGAACCGGTTTTCAATCTTGTTTCAGATTACTCTCCCGCTGGTGATCAGCCTACGGCGATAAAACAGCTGGTCGATGGGCTAGAAGCCGGTGTCGCTAAGCAAACCTTATTAGGTGTAACCGGTTCAGGTAAAACATTTACCGTTGCTAATTTAATCCAGACCTTAGGTCGTCCGACAATCATTATGGCCCCCAATAAGACATTGGCTGCACAATTATATGGCGAGATGAAAGAGTTCTTTCCGAATAATGCCGTTGAATATTTTGTGTCTTATTATGATTACTATCAGCCAGAAGCCTATGTTCCAGCCTCTAATACCTTCATCGAAAAAGATGCTTCAGTTAACGCTCATATTGAGCAAATGCGCCTTTCTGCGACTAAAGCACTGCTAGAGCGTAAAGATGTGGTATTAATCGCGTCTGTGTCGGCTATCTATGGCTTGGGCGATCCTGAGCTATATATGAAGATGCTATTACATCTACGTCAAGGTGACATGATGGGGCAGCGCGACATTATTACTCGTTTAGGTGAGCTGCAATATACCCGCAATGATATCGACCTACAGCGCGGTACGTTTCGTGTTCGTGGTGAAGTAATTGATATTTTTCCTGCTGAATCAGAACGCGATGCGGTCAGAGTTGAGTTATTTGATGATGAAATTGAGCAACTCAGTGAGTTTGATCCATTAACAGGTCATGTCACTAAACGCTTAGCTCGCACTACGGTGTACCCTAAGAGCCACTATGTTACTCCTAGAGAGAAAATCATCGAAGCGACAGAGCATATAAAAGAAGAATTGCGTGAACGTCGTAAAGAGCTATTAGATAACAATAAACTGATTGAGGCTCAACGTATTTCAGAACGTGTGCAATATGATATTGAGATGATGGTCGAGTTAGGTTATTGCTCAGGTATCGAAAACTACTCTCGATATTTATCTGGTCGCTCACAAGGCGATGGACCTCCAACATTATTAGATTATTTACCTGCAAATGGTTTATTAATTATTGATGAATCCCACGTTACCGTGCCTCAAATTGGCGCAATGTACAAAGGTGACCGTAGCCGTAAAACAACACTTGTTGAATATGGTTTCCGTTTACCCTCAGCATTAGACAACAGACCACTTAAATTTGAAGAGTTTGAGCAGTTAATGCCACAAACGGTATTTGTATCTGCAACCCCAAGTGATTATGAGTTTGAGCAAAGTGATGGTGAAATTGCTGAACAAGTTGTTAGACCGACTGGTTTACTTGATCCAGAAATAGAAATTCGTCCCGTAGCTATTCAAGTCGATGATTTGCTTTCTGAAATCCCAAAACGTGTTGCCGTTAATGAAAGGGTACTTATTACAACGTTAACCAAGCGTATGTCTGAGGATTTAACCGAATACCTGGATGAGCATGGCGTTAAGGTCCGTTATTTACATTCTGATATTGATACCGTTGAACGTGTAGAAGTGATACGAGATTTACGACTAGGTCACTTTGATGTTCTGGTTGGAATTAACTTGCTTCGCGAAGGCTTAGATATGCCAGAAGTGTCGTTAGTGTGTATTTTAGATGCAGATAAGGAAGGTTTTTTACGTTCTGAACGTTCACTTATCCAAACTATTGGCCGCGCTGCACGTAATGTTAATGGTAAAGTTATTCTGTACGCTGACAAAGTCACTAAGTCAATGGAAAAAGCGATTGGAGAAACAGAACGTCGCCGTGAAAAGCAGCATGCGCATAATTTGAAATTAGGCCAAACACCAAAAGGGGTGACGAAAAAAGTCACAGATGTGATGGACTTGGGCGATCCTCATCGTGGTAACAGTAAACACAAATACACTGCTTTTGGTAAAGTGGCTGAAAAAGAAACACAATATAAAACCGATACTAAAGTACAGAGTGTTGCTGAATTATCGCAGCAAATTGATGCACTAGAAAAGCAGATGCATCAACATGCGCGCGATCTTGAGTTTGAACAAGCAGCTGCAGTGCGTGACCAAGTGAAAAGCCTGCGGGAACAAATTATTCTTAACAGTTAGTTTATTATCGATAAACTTACAGACAATCCTGTTTGAAACAATAAAAGCTTAGCAATTATGCTAAGCTTTTTTTATCTTTTAATATCAGAATACTTTGAAGGTATTAACTTCACATTCGAAAATGAGTGTTTTTATTTTGCGGGTTGTTTCACCACTTTTGTTAAGGATGTCTAATCTAATCTTAGCTTAAAAACGAGACATTAAACGTGATTGCTTTACGGCTGCGACTGTAAAAAATCGCTTAATAGCGTAAAATATAATGACATTTTCCGAATGAAAGTTCTTCTAAACGAGGATCAATGAACACTAATAAAGATAAATACAGTATCGACAATACTGATTACACCGTCGGTCAAGATAACATTCAAAAATGGGGTTTTGATGTACATAACCCTGTTTTTGGTATCAGCGCTTCCTTAATTGGTCTGTTCATCATCGCTATCTTGTTGGTGGAACCAGAAACATCTAAATCTGTTTTAGACGGCATCAAATGGCAAATTATTGGTGCTTTCGACGGTTTATTTATGTGGTCAGCCAATATCTTCGTATTGTTTTGTTTAGCAATGATTATTTCGCCTTACGGTAAAATCCGTTTGGGCGGAGCCGAGGCCAAGACTGACTATTCTAGGTTATCTTGGGTTGCTATGTTATTTGCTGCTGGTATGGGGATCGGGCTGATGTTTTGGGCCGTTGCTGAACCTGTAGCTTATTTTACTGGATGGTATGAAACGCCACTTAATGTCGCAGCCAATACTGCTGAAGCTAAAGAGCTCGCACTGGGTGCGACTATGTTCCACTGGGGACTTCACCCGTGGGCAATCTATGGTGTAGTGTCATTATCGTTAGCATTTTTTGCTTACAACAAAGGTTTACCGCTGTCGATGCGTTCAGTGTTTTATCCGATTTTGGGTGACCGCACTTGGGGTTGGCCTGGGCATGTTGTTGATATTTTGGCTGTTATCGCAACCTTGTTTGGTTTAGCAACATCGCTTGGCTTAGGGGCACAACAAGCTGCTAGTGGTTTCCATCATGTATTTGGTATGGAAAACGGCTTAACCCTGCAAATAGCGATTATCTTTGCAGTGACCTTAATTGCAGTTGTTTCGGTAATGCGCGGTATTGATGGCGGCGTTAAAGTCATCAGTAATGTCAATATGCTGCTCGCGCTTATCTTAGTGGTATTTGTTGCTTTAGTGAGCTTTGCAGTAGCAATGGGAACAATCCCTACGACTGTTATGGGCTACATTAAGAATATCATTCCATTAAGTAATCCTATCGGTCGCGAAGACGAAGCCTGGATGCATGGTTGGACTGTTTTCTATTGGGCGTGGTGGATTTCATGGTCCCCATTTGTTGGTATGTTTATCGCGCGTATTTCACGAGGTCGTACGATTCGTGAGTTTATGACTGCCGTGCTAATTGCACCGACAGTGGTAACGATATTATGGATGTCTGTATTTGGTGGCGTTGGTATTGATCAAGTGGTGAATAACATTGGTACGCTAGGTGAAAAAGGACTGACAGATGTTCCTTTAGCCATGTTCCAAATGTTTGATCAATTGCCTTTAGGCAACATCCTATCAATGCTAGCTGTCATCTTAGTGTTAATATTCTTTGTGACATCTTCGGATTCAGGTTCATTGGTTATCGACAGTATTACCTCTGGTGGTAAAGTCGATGCACCTGCACCGCAACGCGTGTTTTGGGCTTTAGTTGAAGGCGCGATTGCTGCAGCGCTAGTTTGGGTTGGTGGTACTGAGGCGATAGAAGCATTACAAGCTGGTGCAATTTCGACAGCATTACCATTTACCATCATTCTGCTGGTAATGTGTATCAGTTTAATAATGGGATTAAGAACAGAAAAGCGTTAAGTTCCTGTTCTGCTATCGACATTATGTATTGAGAATGTACATTATTAGAATAATGCAAAAGGCACCTTAATTAAGGTGCCTTTTTTATTTGATATAGCACAGCTTTACAGCGTTAAATCCACAATTTTTTTATCGGAGTTTCCGCGCTATAGTGATGATAAATCTGCGCTTGCAATAACTCAGCTGTGGCAATGGCATCTGTTAGCGCATCATGTGGTGGATAAGTCGGCAGGTTATAACGAATTCTCGTACTTCCCAATCGAATGGATTCAGGTCGCTTATGCTTAAACCAATCTAAAAAGCCTTTAGGTTTGTTTTGCTGCACTTCAGCTTCTATTTGCATGGTGTCAACGACGGGAAATACGATTCCTTCATTAATCAATGAACGCAGTGCGGCATCAAAAAAATCACGTTCTATTCGACGGTAATGCACTACAACAATTTTACCCGCAAGTTCATCTAATAATTGCTCTAAAATACGCAGTAAGTCAGGTGCCCCTTTTAAGTCAGAGTGAGTGATACCATGAATGATAATAGAGTTTTCTTGCAGTTTATCCTCAGGGGTAACAAACCAATGCTTTGCATGTCTTAGTGCGATTCGGTTCAACGTAAATGGCACCAACCCAATACTGATGATGCTATTTTGGTCAGCATCCAACCCGGTAGTTTCAAAGTCTAGCGCAACAAACTCAATATCTTTGAGGAGTGTTTCAGCATGATATGTGCCGACATCATAAAAATTTGTTAAGCGTTTATCTTTGCTTTCTTTGGCTTTTATTTGTAAAAACGCTTCCCAGTTTAAGACTTCTTGATTGGTGAAATTACGCATTGTTTACCCCTGCATACTGTTTGCAGTGTAGCGGAATTTTAAAAAGTTCTGCGCGCTGCTTAATACCAAAAATGCATCTTTAAGATTACGCCTTTCAAATTCAGACATGTTTTCAGGTTCAATATTGTTATCAGGTTCTTGTTCTGCCTCAATATCTAATGCCTGATGACGAATGCGAACTAATGAAATGAACTCCATGGCATGTTGTAAATCTTTGCCTTTGGTAGCAGGAAGGATCCCGGCTTCTATAATGTCTTCCAGTCTATCGAAAGAGTTTTGCGATTGAGAGCCAATCGCCAGTGCGTGAACACGAATTAAATCAGCCAGTGGGGCTGTGCCACGTCTTTTTAAGTTGATCGAATTGTTATGACGACCATCTTTTTCCATGACGAAATCTTTAAAGAAGCCTAATGGCGGAGTACGGTTTAACGCATTTCGAGCAAGGCAGGCTAAAAAGCGGTTATTTTTTTTCGCTTTTCTTAGAATGAAGGCATTTAATTGTTCAGCCCATTTAGGTCTGCCATACACGCCATACAAATCGAAGAAAATAGAACAATTTAATAAAGCCTGAGGGTTCGGATTTTCAATCCAGTCAGCAAAGCAATCTTCCCATTGAGATTGAGTTTTACGGTATTCAGGGTTAGTCGCCATAATATCGCCAGTGCAATATGTATATCCACAAGCCGCTAGGCCATCACATACATAGTTAGCCAGGTTTTCAAAATATTCACCGTGTAGTGATTCTTGATAATCATTGTCGAGGATAATGGCATTATCTTGATCGGTGACGATTAATTGTTCATCACGCGCCATTGAACCCAGTGCAAGAAAACAGTAGGGCACAGGTGGTGGACCAAACTTTTCTTCAGCTAATTCAAGGAGGCGTTGCTTAAAGCTACGGCCAATTTCTGACATTGCACGACCGACCATATGCGAGTTAGCATCCTCGTTAACCATACGGACAAAACAAGCACTGTTTTGCTGAGACAATACAGTTAAATCTTCAATGCTGTTTTGCTGAAAAATACTGCTGACTATTAGCAAACTGTTTTGAGATTCATATCGAATAATATCGGTGACTTCAATTAAGCCGATAGGTTGCCTGTTTTTTAAAATCGGTAGATGGTGAACGTTGTAACGAAGCATTAATAGCATGGCTTCAAAAATATAGGCATTATGATCTAACGATATGAGCTCGGTAGACATCACTTCGCCCACTGGCGTGTCAACGTCTAAGCCTTCAGCAATGACTTTTGCACATAGATCGCGAACGGTAATGATGCCGACAAAACTGTTTCCGCCTTCATCTGTGAGGCTTGGATCATTAATGATGGCTGCTGACACATTCTCATTGGTCATAATCCTGGCAACATCTTGAATTGATGTTGTATTAGACAACATCACAGGTTCAGCACTCAGAATGGTTTTTACTTTAGATGTAGTGAGAGAGTTAGCATCATCACTATTATCCTCAACAGCTTGCTGTAATCGAATACTGCCTTCAACTTCAACAAAGTCAGCAAAGACATCGTAACGTTCACAAAACTCTTCAAAAATATTTTCGGGAATGCAATAAAGCAGCGTGTCTTTAACTGCTTTTGCAGGGTAACGAACTTTATTGTTGGTCAATAAGCCAAGCTGTCCAAACAAACCACCTTGATCGAGTCGATTATAGAGTTCACCTTTACGGCGGTATATTTCTACTATGCCGCTACGGATCATATACAGATCATGAATCTTATCTTCAAATTCAATCACCATACTGTCAGAACGATAGTAAGAGATTTCGACGCTTTTAGACACTTCGATTAACGCTTGCTCAGGCAGTTGATCAAAAGGTGGGTACTGGCGGATGAAGTTTCGAATTTCAAGTAGTTCGACTTCCATTATTCGCTCGATATTATTGATTTGGTTATAACAATCATTATATGGCATTTATTATGACTATGCAGTTAAGTCGCAAACAAGTTTTCAATAGTAAAATCGTATCAACAAAAACTTTGTTAATAAGGTCTTAGGGTGTAAACAGAGAATTAGCTTTTATTTATGGATGATTTAAATTGATAGCTAAACCCATGGTTATATATTGTTGCAGAGGGTGTTGATGAGTAAAGTTTGTTATAGGTGATTATTTTTGATGTGAAGGTGCTGGATTTATAGACATAAAAAAACGCGCCTAAAGCGCGTTTTTTAAATCAATGACCTCTCGAACCAGAGGGTTGATTTAGAAGTTTGCAGATTTTGGTGCACGTGGGAATGGGATCACGTCACGGATATTGCTTACGCCTGTAACGTAAGATACTAAACGTTCAAAACCTAAACCGAAGCCTGCGTGAGGGACTGTGCCATAACGACGCAGATCACGGTACCACCAGTAATCTTCTTGGTCTAATTCCATTTCAGCTAAACGCGCATCAAGTACGTCTAAACGTTCTTCACGTTGTGCGCCGCCAATAATTTCACCGATACCAGGTGCAAGTACGTCCATTGCTGCCACTGTTTTACCATCGTCATTCAAGCGCATGTAGAATGCTTTAATGTCTTTCGGGTAGTTTTTAACCACAACAGGGGCTTTAAAATGTTCTTCAGCAAGGTAACGCTCATGCTCAGAATGTAAATCGATACCCCATTCAACGTCAAATTCAAATTTCTTATCACACGCTTTAAGAATTTCGATTGCGTCAGTGTAATCAATTTGAGCAAAGTCACTGGTTACGAATGCTTCTAAACGCTCGATTGCTGTTTTCTCAACACGTTGTGCAAAGAACTCTAAATCGTCACGACGTTCTTCTAATACTGCGCGGAAACAATACTTAAGCATGTCTTCAGCTAATTTTGCAGCATCATCTAAGTCAGCAAATGCGACTTCAGGTTCAACCATCCAGAACTCAGCTAAATGACGACTCGTGTTTGAGTTTTCTGCGCGGAATGTTGGGCCAAAGGTATACACTTTAGACAGTGCACACGCATATGTTTCAGCGTTTAACTGACCAGAAACCGTTAGGAATGATTCTTTACCGAAGAAATCTTCAGAAAAATCGACAGCACCTTTATCTGTGCGCGGTAAGTTTTCCATGTCTAATGTTGATACACGGAACATTTCACCAGCACCTTCAGTATCTGAAGCAGTGATTAATGGGGTAGAAACCCAAATGTAACCCTGTTCGTTATAAAAACGATGGATAGCTTGAGATAAACAGTTACGTACACGGGCAACGGCACCAATAATGTTAGTGCGAGGACGTAAATGAGCAAGTTCGCGAAGGTACTCGATAGAGTGACGCTTAGCTGCCATAGGATAAGTATCAGGATCTTCAACAAAACCTGTTACTTCAACCTTGGTGACTTGCATTTCAAATGCTTGACCTTTACCTGGAGACTCAACGACTTCACCAGTCATGATCACTGAACAACCAGCAGTAAGCTTAAGCACTTCTTCAGTATAATTATCTAAATTATTCGGTACTACGCCTTGAATAGGATCAAAACATGAACCGTCATAAACAGCTAGGAATGAAATACCAGCTTTAGAATCGCGGCGAGATCGAACCCAACCACGTACTGTAACTTGCGAACCAATCGCGAAGTCACCTTTAAATACAGAAGCGACAGATGTAATGCTCATTGTTGCTTAGTTCTCCAATGGATCAATGATAAAAATAAGTGCTTTATATTACCTTGATATCGGCTTTTCACAAGCCGAAAAAGCCCTTATAACAAGATTATTAGCTAACTTTTAACAATATCGACTGTTTAATGGGGTAAATCATCTTTAAACGACTAAAATTGATCTTAATTTATGCTTGTAAGCGTATGAACAAAGAGTATATTTTATTATCATCTAATTGATGTAGGTGGTTAAATGTCCAAAACCAAAGTTCTGCAATTTATATTAACTGTGCTATCCATTACTGGTTGGGCATTAGCTGTTTACGCGCTTATCGTGTTTGGTGAAGCAAGACCCGACAGAGCTGTTGGCTATTATATGAGCAAAGGTGTTGAAGTACGCTTTAATTGGGATCCTGACTTAACAATCAAATTAGAGTACTTAATTTGGTGGTGTGCAGGGATAAGCTTAGTGAACCTAGCAGTTAACTATTACGCGCAAACGTCACGAAAGATAGAATACTGGGTCAATATTCCTTTGTTACTACTGGTTTCTCTTGCTGCGGGGTTTTATATTCGTTACGTAATATAAGCTAAATTATTTTAAATGCTGTAAATCAATATGACGGCACAGTAAATCAATAATTGCTGCCGTCACTCCCCAAATAAACTTTCCTTTGTACGGCATATAATGCACATCAAAATCATTGCCGTTTCGCATAAAACTAAAAGTATATCGATTACTCGCGTTAAAGAAGTATTGTAGTGGCACCCAAAAGGTTTCAGACACTTCACCTGGATCTAATATGATATCAAAAGGTTGTTTTATTATTCCGACAATCGGTGTTACTTCAAAACCGGTAAAAGTGGCGTGAGGAGGGAAGTTACCAATAACGGTAACATTATCAGCAGTTAAACCAATTTCTTCGTCAGCTTCTCTAAGCGCGGTTTCAATCATGCTGTTATCTGCATCATCTACTTTACCGCCAGGAAAGCTATATTGTCCTGGGTGCGCTCTTAAATGCAGTGCACGTCGAGTCAGTAATATTTGTAACTGTCCATCAACTTCCATTAACGGCACTAGTACAGCAGCCTTTCGTAAGCTTCTATTAATCGGTGCAGAGGTTATTTCGCTAGCTAGGCTTTGAAGAGAAAAATGTACATTGAATTGAGTGGCGTTCATTTATTCCCCCGTTGGTTGTGTAACAGTATTAATTACTTATTACTTATTACTTATTATTTATTATTTAAGCCCATCATAAGAGATTGTTGCTTTGAAAGCATCATATATAAAACATCTCTGGTAGCACCTTTCTTATATTGTTTCAGTGATTTGTGATGCACATTGCTTGTGCGTTTTTTGCACCAAAATACTATCTGCACCAATACATTCATGATTAAATTCAAACGGTCAAAATGTAAGCTTGGGTTTTTACTGGCTGTAAGTTGCTGAATACATGTAAATTAACTTGTCACCTTAATGAAATATCACTGTAGTTAAACTGTGATGTTTTACTGGCATGGTTAGTGCTGAGTTATTAACCAGTTATGTTATTCGCGAGGAAGACAAATATGGGACTGGAAAAGTTACTGTATTTGCAAGGCGTAGGGGCTGAATTTATTGATTGCTTTGGCAACAATATTCACATTTGCCCTGAAGATAGAAATGGAATTCTAAAATCAATGTGTTTGGGTTATTTAGATAAAGATCCGAATAAACAGAGTTTCAGTGATGCTTATATTGAGCAACGGATTTATGAACTTGACGTAAAGCCATGGCTAATTCCTTTGCATCATTTTCAGTGGAGCAATGTTGATGAACCGGTAGTGGAAGTATTTTTTCCTGAATCATTTATCGGGCAATTGCGGGTTGAAATCATTAGCGAACAAGGTGATGTTTATCGTTTTCAAGTGCATAGTCATCAGCTATCCATTGTTGGTGATTATCAACTTGATTCAATTAAGTACTTCAAATACCAATATCGGTTAAATCTTGAATCTAATATGCCAGTGGGTCTTGGTTATCATCAAATCAGTTTAACCACCGAATCAGATAATTACACCCAAACATATACTGGCATATTTATGCTTGCGCCGCGCAGTGCATATTGTGGCACTGTTGAGCATCAAGAGTCGGAATTAACAACGCATTTAAAAGCTCATTCAGCTTCCAAGCTAGGTTCAAGTGCTCATGTAAACACAAATGGAGTTGATGCCAGTAAACCTTGGGGAATAAGCACGCAGCTTTATAGCATTAAGAGTCACAGTCAATGGGGCATTGGTGACTTTAACGACTTGCAAAAGCTAATTGATTATTCAGCTGAACAAGGTGCTGATTTTATATTATTAAATCCGCTGCATGCTTTAGGTTTACCCGATAGTGTCAGCCCGTACAGCCCTGATGATCGCCGTCGATTGAATCCTTTATATATCCACATTGAATCAGTAGACGAATACGCAAGTATCGCGGCCATAATCCAGTCTGATGAATTTGATAATAAAAAAACGAATTTATTCAATGAAGAGCTACTCAATTACTCGGCTGTTTATCAAGTTAAGTATTCAATCTATCGATTATTGTTTGACGTATTTATCACTAAAAATAGCTCGAAACGTTCAAAGCGATTTAAACAATTCACTCAATTTAAAAAGCAACAGGGAGAAGCTTTAAGTCAATTTGTCGATCATCAATTAGCTTTATCCAATAACAGCCCAGCAGCTGAACCTCATCATATTAATGTTAGCTATGAAGCTGATTTTATTTGTTACTTACAGTTTGTGGCTGCAGAACAATTAGCTTTATGTCAGTTAAAAGCTAAATCTGTCGGCATGCAGATTGGCTTAGTCAGGGACATGGCTGTTGGGGCATCTCCAACGGGTTCTGAGGTACAGCAAAATGCTAGCTATTTTTGCCAGCAAGCGAATATCGGCGCGCCGCCAGATCCTTTCGCGCCACAAGGGCAGAATTGGGGGCTAACCCCACTTGATCCCATTAACCTTCAGCAGCAAAGTTACCAGCATTTTATTACGCTCATTCGCTGTAATATGGAGTCTTGCGGTGGGTTACGGATTGATCATGTGATGGGGTTATTACGTTTATGGTGGTGGCCTACAGATACTCATCTCGGTAATGGTGCTTATGTTTATTATCCACTAGATACGTTATTGGCGATTCTATGTCTCGAAAGTCAGCGAGCGCAATGTTTATTAATTGGTGAAGACTTAGGCATTGTTCCACCTGAGATTGTTCAAAACTTATCAAAAGCTAAAATCTTTTCTAACGAACTGTTCTACTTCACAAAAAATTACCATGGGTTTACACCGCCTGAATTTTATAAACCACATAGTTTGATGATGTTAGCAAATCATGATGTACCAACACTGTCAGCTTGGTGGAATGGCGACGACATTCAGTTAAGGCAACAACTTGGTTTAACTGACACTGAGCAGAAATATAACGCGTTGAACGACAGGCTTAATGAGAAACTGCAATTATTAGATTTGCTTAAATCAAAGCACTTTTTACCGTCACACATCACTTTAGAAGATATCAATCAACCCGCGCTTATTCATGCATGGTTATCACTTACAGCATCCGGTGAATCCATGTTGTATAGCGTTCAACTTGACGATCTTATTAATGAAGTTAAGCCGATAAATATCCCAGGAACTTGGAAAGAATATCCTAACTGGCGGCGCAGGTTGTCACAGAGTTTAGAGCAAATAATGGACTCAGAAGATGTGAAGCAAAAACTTCATATTGTTAATCGTGCTCGTCATTGCAAGGAATCTGCACTTGCAGAATCCTGTTCGCTATCGGCAGGTTCAATTGAATAACATTTTGATGTAACGACCAACAAATCCAACTTATTAAGACTGTTGCTAACCATTAAGTGCAAGTAGTAGGGCGACAGTAACAAATTAACTTTTACATGGAGCAATAAACAATGACGACTAATGCCCCTTATTTTAATCATGGATCTGATATCGCAATTTTAAGCGGTGACTATACCGATGTGTTTTCACTCTTAGGTATGCATAAGGCTGAAAATGGTAAGTCATTATTGGTGCGTTGTTTCATTAAAGGCGCGATTGCCGTTGAAGTGATGAGTTTGAAAGACGGTAAAAAAGTGGCTGAACTTGCCCAGATAGACGATCAAGGTTTATTTGCTGGCGTGATGGGACGAAGGGTAAAGCCTTTTTTGTATAGCCTAAAAGTCACTTATCCAATGAGCGTTGAAACCATTATCGATCCTTATCAATTTAGCTCGCTAATAAACCCAGATGATGTGTATTTATTTGCTGAGGGAAAGCAGCAAAAGAGTTATCAGTTTCTAGGTGCAAACTGGCGCCAAACGCAAGGCGTTGAAGGAGTACATTTTTGCGTCTGGGCGCCCAATGCTAAGCGTGTGTCTTTGGTCGGCGATGTTAATCACTGGGATGGCAGGCAGCATGTTATGCGTTTTCATCCAAGTAACGGTATATGGGAAATCTTTTTACCCCATGCCAGTGCTGGGCAATTTTATAAGTATCAAATTACCAATCAATATGGTGAACAGGTTGAAAAAGCGGATCCATATGCAGTACAAATGCAATCTGCACCAGGCAACTCTTCAGTTATTCCTGCAAAAAGTGATTATCAATGGAATGACAATCGCTGGCTTACACAGCGTGGCGATACACAATTACATCATGCACCAATGTCGACCTATGAAGTTCAACTAGCCTCGTGGAAACGTAAAGGTGAATGGGGTGATGAATATTTAAACTATCAAGACTTAATAGACCAACTCATACCTTATATTGAACAAATGGGTTTTACCCATCTTCAATTGATGCCCATTAGTGAATACCCATTTGACGGATCATGGGGGTATCAGCCCGTAGGTTTGTATGCAGCGACTTATAGATTTGGTGATCCTGTCGGTTTGAAAGCCTTTATTGACGCCTGTCATGCCCGTGATATTGGTGTTTTGCTGGATTGGGTACCTGCACACTTTCCAAAAGATCCCCATGGTTTATCAAAGTTTGATGGTAGCTGCTTGTATGAACACGAAGATCCACGTCAAGGGGAACACCCTGATTGGGACACTTTGATTTACAACTATGGTCGCGGTGAAGTACAAAGTTTTTTGCTCAGTAACGCGTGTTATTGGTTAGAAGAGTTTCATTTCGACGGACTGCGTTTAGATGCCGTGTCATCGATGCTGTATTTAGATTACAGCCGAGATTCAGGGCAATGGTTACCTAATGAATATGGTGGTCGTGAAAACATTCAAGCCATCGAATTCTTGAAATTATTGAATGAACGGATTTATGCATCATATCCAGGCGTGGCCATGATTGCTGAAGAGTCGACGGCGTGGCCTGGGGTAACTAACTCCACTGAAAATGGCGGCTTAGGCTTTGGGTTTAAATGGAACATGGGCTGGATGAATGACAGCTTAAGCTATTTAAAACGCGATCCCATTTATCGAAGTCATCACCATCATGAACTGACCTTTGCACTGGTTTATGCATACACCGAGCAATTTATATTATCCGTCAGCCATGATGAAGTGGTACATGGTAAAGGCTCGCTGCTACACAAAATCCCAGGTGATGATTGGCAAAAATTTGCCACATTACGGGCATACTTTGGCTTAATGTGGGGCCAACCAGGTAAGAAGTTAATCTTTATGGGGTCTGAGTTTGCTCAACGTGATGAGTGGAACCATAACCAAAGTTTAGATTGGCATTTACTGCAATATGCACCACATCAAGGCATGCAAGATTGGGTGAGGGATTTAAATAACCTCTATCTGCAATATCCTTGTATGTACGAATTAGATCATCAAACCACCGGCTTTCAATGGCTCGACTGTGATAACAGTCAACACAGTGTGTTTAGCTTTGTACGTTATGCAAAATCAACCGATGAACATTTAGTCTTCATCATTAATATGACCCCACAAGTGCATCATCATTTTCGTGTTGGATTACCACTTGAGCAAGATTATGTCGAAGTGCTTAACAGTGATAGTCATTGTTATGGTGGCAGTGATGTGACCAATAGTGTCATTGCTTACGATAAGGAAGCCTGGCAGGGAATGAAAGGCAGTGGTGTGATCACTGTGCCACCGTTAGCTTGTGTTGTGTTAGCCGTTAACTCAAATAATGTGCTGGATGAGGATTAGTCATGTCATATGCTAAATCTCAACAACTTTTAGAGAGTGTAGCAACTGGTAGTCCTTATCCATTGGGTTCATCTGTGGATGATAATGGGGTTAACTTTTCATTATTTTCAGCTCATGCAACCAAGGTGGTGCTTTGTATTTTCGACCAATATGGTTTGAATGAGCAACAGTTTGTCCTACCGCAAAAAACCAGACAGATTTGGCACGGTTATCTTGAAGGACTGACAGCAGGGACTTTATATGGCTATCGCGTTTACGGCCCTTACCAGCCGATGCTTGGACATCGATTTAATCACCATAAATTATTGCTCGACCCATATGCAAAACAACTGCTAGGTGAGCTTGAACCCAATGATGCAAATTACGGGTATGCACTAGACAGTAGCGAGTCCGACCTGTCTTTTTGCGATATTGATAATGCGAGTTTTATGCCTAAATGTGTGGTAATAGACGATCGTGCATTAAAGCAAAAAACGATAAAGCGTCCAAACATTCCTTTAGAGCAAACCATTATTTATGAAACACATGTGAAAGGCTTTAGTGTCTTGAACCATGAGGTTGACGATGAAATTAAGGGAACCTTCGCAGGTCTTGCATCAAAAAGCTCAATTCAATATTTATCTCAACTGGGGGTTAATTGCATTGAACTATTACCTGTACAAAGTTTTTTCAATGAACCCTTCTTGATTGAAAAAAACCTAAGTAATTACTGGGGCTATAACAGTATTGGTTTTTTTGCACCCAATCCAAGTTATCTCAGTGGTGACAGTATCACTGAGTTTCGAGACATGGTGGATGCTTTCCATGAAGCGAATATCGAAGTCATTTTGGATGTAGTTTATAACCATACGGCAGAAGGTAATCGCCTAGGCCCAACGTTAAGCTTTCGCGGAATTGATAACGCCAGTTATTACCGCTTAGTGTCAAACGATCAACGTTTATACATTAACGATACGGGTTGCGGAAATACGTTTAACTCCAATCATCCGCAAGTATTACAGCTGATCATGGACTCACTACGTTATTGGGTTGAGGTCATGGGAGTGGATGGATTTAGATTTGATTTAGCCAGTTGCTTAGGCCGTGAAACCTATGGTTTTGACCCAGGTTGTGGTTTTTTTGATGCGATATCTCAAGATCCAGTGCTATGCCAAGTGAAACTGATTGCAGAACCCTGGGATATAGGTCCTGGAGGCTACCAATTGGGTAATTATCCTATTGCTTTCAGTGAATGGAACGATAGATATCGCGATACTATGAGACGATTTTGGCGTGGTGATAATGGCATGTTGCCAGAATTTGCTAGACGCTTTCATGGTTCGGGTGACTTTTTTGAACATCATGGCCGCAGTCCCTCAGCCAGTATTAATTTTATCACCAGCCATGATGGTTTTACTTTGCATGATGTGGTGAGTTATCAGCAACGTCATAATCTAGATAATGGCGAGGATAATCGTGATGGTCATCATGAAAACCTCAGCCATAACTATGGCGTAGAAGGGCAAACGGATGACGGTGATATTCTTCAAATTCGTTCACGTCAGCAGCGAAACCTTCTCACCACATTAATGCTATCCCAAGGCGTGCCAATGTTATTAAGTGGCGATGAAATGGGGCATAGCCAACAAGGTAACAATAATGCTTACTGCCAAGATAATCGTATTTGTTGGATTGATTGGCAAAATATCGATTGGCCATTGGTCGAGTTTACCGCCGAACTAATCAAATTACGTAAACGTTTCCCTGCCTTATGTCATCGCGAATTTATACATCAGCCAGAAGATCAAAATGACAATGGATTTATCTGGTATAGCCGACACGGCGAACCCATGGCCAAGCGTCAGTGGAGCGAGTTTGAAGCGCGCACATTAGCGGTGGTATTAACGTGCGAAACCTTACCGCCTTATCAACACCCTCAAGCCTTATTACTACTGCTTAATGCCGATGAGCAATCACAACAATTTGTTTTGCCGATTATTGAAGGTTTTAGCCACTGGCAACCGTTAATCAACACGCAGCAACTTGCTAATAGTGATATTGAAAGCTTGTTGGCGAAAAACAAAGTCAAAGTCGCTGTTACAACCATAGATGATGGCGCATCAGAACAAGTTGTAGAACCGAGTTATGCATGCAGCTATCAACTGACCTTGTTAGGCAGAAGCTTAATGTTATTCCATGCATGTGAACAGCAAAACGAATAAACATCTATATAAATGAATTAATTGAAATTTTTATCGAATGATTTTCGAAATTAACATTTAAATTAAGCGGGTAATAAAGGAGTTTTATCGATGACTGTGACTAAAGGAAAAACGCCAGCAACTAATGTAGCCTCGGCGGACAATTTATCTGCTGTGAATAATGCCGAAGAAGTGAAACAAAAGCCTGTCGCTAAGACCAAAGCTAAAACGGCGAAACGCGCCGCTAAAAAGCCGGTCGCCAACAAGAACACAGCTAATGCAAAAATCACTGATTGTGACCCATGCGATACCTTAGCTGCAACATTTGAACGCCAGTTTCATGGGGCATTGTGCCGCGATGAACAAGCCGTGAACGATATTTATAGTGCGCTTGCTTCAACAGTTAAATCACAACTATTACCCCAATGGCGTGAAACTCGGTTAAAAGATAACCAGTATCAGCAAAAACAAATAGCCTACTTATCGTTAGAGTTCTTAATGGGGCGTACTTTAGGCAATGCCTTACTCAGTTTAGATTTAACCCAAGAGACTAACGATGCATTAACGGATTATTCAGCCAATTTAGAAACCCTGCAAGAAGCGGAGTTAGATGCAGGCTTAGGTAACGGAGGTTTAGGGCGTTTAGCGGCATGCTTTTTAGACAGTTGTGCCAATTTAGATTTATCAGTTGTGGGCTACGGTATTCGTTATGAATATGGCATGTTCAAACAAAAATTGGTTGATGGTTATCAGGTAGAGCAACCTGATCGCTGGTTACGTGAAGGCAACCCATGGGAAGTGAGAATGGCAAACCATGCCATTACAGTGCCTTTTTTTGGTCATACAGAATCTTATGTCGATCCTGAAGGTCACCGGCACTATGTGTGGGTTGATACCCAAGATGTTCAAGCTGTTCCACATGATATGCCAGTGCCAGGGTTTAAAAATGGCCGTATCAATACTTTGCGGTTATGGAAAGCTGAAGCCACCGATGACTTTGATTTAGCCGAGTTTAATGATGGTGATTATACCGAAGCGGTAGCCCGTAAAAACTTAGCCGAACAAATTACCATGGTGCTTTACCCCAACGATGCAAGTGAAAACGGTAAAGAGTTACGATTAAGGCAACAATACTTTTTATCATCAGCCAGTCTGCAAGATATTTTACAACGCTACATTACAGTATTCGGCCAAGACTTTAGCCGCTTTAGTGAACTAAACGTTATGCAGCTTAATGATACCCATCCTAGTATTGCAGTCCCTGAGATGATGCGCCTATTGATGGATAATTATGGCTTAGCTTGGGATCAAGCATGGGACATCACTTCAAAAAGCGTTGCTTATACCAATCACACTTTATTACCTGAAGCACTTGAACGCTGGCCAGTGCGTATGTTGAAAAACATGCTACCGCGGATTTTAGACATAATTTACGAAATCAATGCGCGCTATCTTGAAGAAGTCGCGCATCAATGGCCTGGTGATAACCATAAACTTGCCAGTATGTCGATTATTGAAGAAGGACCAGAGCCTCATGTGCGAATGGCTTATTTAGCGATTGTGGCAAGCTTTTCGGTGAATGGGGTTGCTGGTCTGCATACTGATTTACTGAAAAAAGGTTTGTTTAAAGACTTTTATCAATTGTGGCCACAAAAGTTTAATAACAAAACCAACGGCGTAACGCCAAGACGCTGGCTTGCTCACTGTAATCCTAGGCTAGCTGATTTATTAAATCGCCGTTTAGGTGAGCAATGGGTGACGGATTTAACCCAGTTGACAGCATTAAATGCGTTCACTGATGACAAAGCGTTTATGAAACAGTGGCAACAAGTGAAATTCGACAACAAGGTCGATTTAGCCAAGTTAGTCCTTGAAGAATGCAATGTGTCGTTTGACCCTGCAATGATGTTTGATGTGCAGGTAAAAAGGATACATGAGTACAAAAGACAGTTATTAAATATTCTGCATGTCATCCATTTATACCAACGTATTGTAGCGGGTGATACCGAAGGCCTACAGCCTCGTTGTGTGCTTATTGGTGGTAAAGCTGCTCCTGGTTACGCCATGGCCAAGCAAATTATCAAATTAGCCAACAATGTCGCGCATATGGTGAATTCAGATCCCGTCGTTACGCCTTATCTGCGTTTTGCTTTCTTGCCAAATTACAACGTTAGCGCTATGGAAAAAATCTGTCCTGGTACTGATTTATCTGAGCAAATATCAACAGCAGGTAAAGAAGCGTCAGGTACTGGCAACATGAAATTTATGATGAACGGTGCGATGACCATTGGCACATTAGATGGCGCCAATATCGAGATGCTTGAAGAAGTAGGGGAAGAAAACTTTTTCCTCTTTGGTCTTAATGCAGACCAGGTCAGCCAACTTAAAACAAACTATAACCCTCAACAATTTATTCAACAATCGACCGCTCTACAGCAAGTATTAACCATGCTGAAAAGTGGTCATTTCAATTTAGTGGAACCGGGCATTTTCGACAGCATTATTCATGCTATTGAAGATCCTTTTGATCAATGGATGATCGCAGCAGATTTTGAAGCTTATAAAGTCGCCCAAGACCAAGTGTCTAAAGCATATGCTGATCAACAGCATTGGACTCAAATGAGTATTCGAAATACTGCCGCAAGCGGACGTTTTTCAAGTGACAACACTATTAGTGCATATCGAGACGAAATTTGGCTAGCCAAATAATCATCAGATAGCTAAAGGGCTTGTTAGCTTGCTAGAAATGCGTTTTCTACAAGTTGCAGCCCCTAACCAAAGTCGTACAGTTAGGAGTTAATATTTATGTCGAATGTTCGTTATATTAGTAATCTTACCCGCGATACCTATGCGCTTATTTTAGCTGGTGGACGAGGTTCTCGTTTACATGAGCTAACCGATTGGCGTGCAAAACCTGCCTTATATTTTGGTGGTAAATTCCGCATTATCGATTTTCCATTATCTAATTGCATTAACTCAGGCATTCGCCGTGTTGGGGTTGTTACCCAATACAAATCTCATTCGTTAATTCGCCATGTCAGCCGTGGTTGGGGTCACTTTAAAAAAGAACTGGGCGAATCAGTAGAGATATTACCTGCATCGCAGCAAACCTCAGGAAATTGGTATGAAGGCACCGCCGATGCAGTGTTTCAAAATATCGATATCATTCGCCATGAAATACCTAAATACGTGATGATTTTATCTGGCGACCATGTCTATCGTATGGATTATGCTGGTTTACTCGCAGCCCATGCTGAATCTGGTGCTGACATGACAGTATGTTGCCTAGAAACCCCAATTCCAGAAGCGGCAGGCTCATTTGGTGTGATGGAAGTGGATGAAGATAAAAGAGTGATTGGTTTTGAAGAAAAACCAGAGCTGCCTAAATCGATTCCGGGTAACGAAGAGTTCTGTTTAGCCTCAATGGGCAACTATGTATTCAATACTAAATTCTTGTTTGACCAACTGCGAAAAGATGCTGACAACGCGAATTCTGACCGAGATTTTGGCAAAGACATTATTCCAGCCATCATTAAAGAAGCCAATGTGTTTGCATTTCCGTTTACCAGTGCAGTACCAGACGAGCCAGCGTATTGGCGTGATGTAGGCACCTTAGATTCATTCTTCCAAGCTAACATGGAATTACTCTCGCCAACCCCAGCGTTAAACCTGTATGACGCCAAGTGGCCGATTTGGACTTATCAAGAACAATTGCCACCAGCAAAGTTTGTTTTTGATGATGATGACCGTCGCGGTATGGCGGTGGATTCTATTGTCTCTGGTGGTTGTATTATTTCGGGCGCTAAAGTTAAACGCAGTGTGCTGTTTGATGAAGTCAGAGTGTGTTCATATTCATTCGTTAAAGATTCAGTGCTGTTACCTGATGTGGTGGTGCTTAAAAACTGTCGTATCCAGAATGCGATTATTGATCGCGGCTGCGTTATACCTGAGGGCATGGAAATAGGTTACAGCCGCGAGCAAGACCTAGCCCGTGGTTTTAGAGTCTCTGAAAAAGGTATCACTTTAGTCACCCGTAAAATGCTCGGGCTGCCAGTAGGTTACGAGTAAATCTGACTCAATGAGCGGTTATGTCATTAAATAGCCGCTTGTTAGCTAGATATCGCTATCGACGTAATGAATTCCAAATTAAATATTGAAAAGGTAACCAGCAACGTGAAAAAAGTGTTGATGATCGCAGCAGAAAACGACGCAATAAAAGGGGCCAAAGTAGGTGGAATGGCCGATGTTATCCGTGACTTACCACCAGCACTCGCCAAAGTTGATGTGTGTGTTGATGTGGCAATGCCTAATTATGGTTTCATTGCCAAAGACAATAACGCAGAGTTTATTGCTAAGGTCGTGGTAAAGTTTGGCGCCAATCTTGAAACAATCGATGTCTACAAAATGCCAGCGCCATTTTTAACAGCGACTGATTTGCAAGATAAAAGCACACAAGATAATAGCGCGCAAGATACAAGCTCCCAAGGCAAAAGTATTGAGTTAACTAGCTCAGTTTATTTGTTTGATCATCATTTATTTAATAGCCCAGATAACCAAGTGTATACCGAAGGTGCTCCTGACCGTCCGTTTGCAGAAGATGCCACTAAGTTTGCCTTATTTAACTTAGTGGTAGCGCAAGCTTATATCGATGCAGTCATAGCCCCAGTTGATATCTTGCATATGCATGATTGGCATGCAGGAATGTTAGTGATGCTACGTGCCTTTGCATCTGAATATGCAGCGCTTAAAGCCTTACCTTGTGTGTTTTCTATACATAATTTAGCCTTACAGGGCATTCGTCCAATTCGTGAAGATGTGTCCTCATTTACGGCATGGTTCCCTGAGTTAACGATGAAATTAACTCAAGCACAGAAAACCCAAATCAGTGATCCTCGCTATCCTCATTGTATTAACCCGATGAAAATGGGCATTGAACTCAGTGATAAGGTCCATTTAGTCTCGCCGACTTATGCCAATGAAGTATTAATGGCATCCGATCACCAAAACGGTTTTTTTGGTGGCGAAGATTTAGAAGGCTCATTGCTGGATAAGCATCATCGAGGTGACGTTGTCGGCATACTTAATGGCTGTATTTATGAAACTCAGGCGACTCATGATCAATTGACTCAAGTAAACAAAGTGTCGAAAGTCGCTAAATCTGTAAAGCCTGTTTCCAGCAAACAAATTGCACAAGTATTTGAACATTCTCAGCAAGCCGTTATTAAGTGGATTGGTAAATCTGAGTATGTAAAAGCAGTCGATCAAATTGCTTTAACACGCTTACAAATGCTGATGGCAAAACAATCAAAGCCTAGTGTAGCCTGTGATTTTTTAATGACATCAGTAGGGCGTTTAACCGATCAAAAAGTGTTATTGCTAAGGCAAGCCAACGATAATTCAGGTTCTATTTTACAATCTGTTTTACAGCGACTAAAACAAGCTAAACCAAAAGCAATATTTATCCTTTTAGGCAGTGGCGATAAACAAATTGCCGCAGAGTTTCAAAAAGTCGCTGCAAACAACGATAACTTTGTGTTTCTTAACGGTTACGATGACAGTTTATCAACCAGCCTATATCAATACGGTGAGCTGTTTATGATGCCAAGCAGTTTTGAGCCTTGTGGAATAAGCCAATTATTAGCCATGAAACACGGCCAAGTGTGTATTGCCCATGGCGTCGGTGGTCTAAGAGACACGATTGCAGATAAACATAATGGCTGGTTATTTGAAGGCAATAATTTACAACATCAAGCCCAGCAGTTGTTATTAGTACTCGAGCAAGCGTTAACCATGCACAATGACAACCCTGATGAGTTTTCGGCCATGAGACAATCTGCCAGTGAAGTTCGATTTACTTGGCACAAAGTCGCGCAAGAGTATTTAGAAAAGCTTTACTCTAGTTAAGGTTAATTATCTAAAGGCTTGATAAACAAAGCTCGCACATATAACAATCTGCGAGCTTTGTATCTTGAGCACATGGCTGTTAGTCATTGATATTAATCCTAGTCAATCTATCTTCTTGATCAAACTTAATCAGTAAAGACTTAAAACCTACCTAAAAGAGCTATCGAATCTTTAATGTAAATCCATTAAGCTATTGAAAATTGGTTTTAATTCAGTGTTAACTTCTAGGAAGATGCTAATCCGAAATCAAGTGGTTTTTAGATTATGGTGGGTTGAATGGCAAAGTTTAGTTTTCATAAAGAAGTGTGGTTAGTAAAAGATCCACAATGGCTGTCCGATAGGGCGCTTGCTTGGGAGCCCATAGAATTTCAGTTGCTATGTGAAGGTGTTAACAAAAATAGAATATCCGCAATGAAACGCTATTTCATTAAAGGAGAATGGACTGAAGGTTCTGAATATGCCCCTTCACTTGATACTAGAATGAGGTGGTGCCCTACAATTTCAACATCTTATTTTGATGAAATGGCCAGTGAAGCCACGACACAATATGCTACACAGTACCTTAGGGAAACATTAGTTAAATCAGTAATGAAAGTAGTGCCTGAAGAGTTTATGCCTTTTGATGATTGGCATCGTCGTTTAACTCTGTTCCAGTGGGTGATCAATGATGAAGTTGAATATACTGATAAGCTAATAGAATACAATTCCTTTCAGGTTAGAGCATTTCCTCTTGAAACAAGTAAAGCTAATGGAAATTACTTTTCGAAGCATTATCTTCACTGGGTTAGTGATTGGTTATATATGATTGATAGTAACCAATATCAAGGGTTTACCATTTTATTGCCTTTTTGGTTCACCTCTCTTCGCCATATGGACGAGTCGATATTTGAATGGGATCAAAACGTCAAGACAATAAATCAGCTGTTTCTTTATATAAGGCACTTTATACCGGAACACGCATGCCACGCAGCATCCCAAGCAAAAAAAGAGTTTGTCACTGAGTTTTTAAAGTGTGTTGAAAAGTATGGCTTCACTTTGGAAAGAATGGCTGAGTTATGGGGGGCAACGGCTGAAAATAAGGAAGATGAGTCAGTTGGTCGTGAGGTTCGTAGTTTACCGCTAACTTCAGATAATTTAGAAACTCGACTAGAAGATGCTTTTTATAATACTTATATTTGTGATTATAAGAGTAAATCAGACCCTGTTTTTATAATTCATCAGGCTATGAAGTCTTCTGGATTATGTGAACAGAATTACAATGAAATCGATATTAAGCTGGTTGATATTTCTGATGTGCTAACATCTGAGTTTAAAAGCGAACTATGCCGAGAAACTGTACATGCTTATCATGCTTGTTTCCAATTATCACCATTTTATATTGGTTCAGATAAATTAACTGTATACCAAAATGTTTTTTTATTACTTGATAACAATAATAACCAAAAGGTTATTATGACTGAAAGCTCAGCATTGAGGAATGTTGTATGTAACTCCAGAATATTCAGTGGTCGAAGGTTATTACTTATGGATACTTTAAGGGAGGAGCATGGTTTAGGTTTTAAACGTTACTTAAATTATACCCATGATGATAATGATCCTAATAGTATGCCTCCAGAGCCAGAAGAATATCTAACTTATCTCAAATTGCTGGATATTCCTTTTGAGGATAAAGATTATAGTATCTTTATCTATGGTGCGTATGGGTTACAGTACGGTGTAGATGACCAGTTCAAATTAGTTGATGGCCTTAGCTACTCTGATTTTATCTCTGAGTAATATCACTGAGTAATATCACTGAGTAATATCACGGCCATATATGGATATTATTGCCAGCTTCGTACATATCAATTTAACGGCGGACTGACAACCAATGAATCAGAACGATTGTTCTGGTCAAACTCTAAGAACGTGGCCAATATGAGTTGACCACAACACATCATCAAGCAGATCTTGCTGCCATTTTTGCCATAAATCGATTTTTGTTTAATGTAAATTAGAATGAGTGACTTAGGATAATAATTTACGACATTTCAAATATTAAAGCGGTTGTCAATATTAATGAAAACAATTGCTGGGTTGTATTTTTAAAATAGGTGTCATGATAAATTTGTATGTTATCAGCAAGCTTATTTTTATTGGATATTAAATAGGCTAGATTAATTAACATCTTTAGCGCGCGATAAAACCTGTCAACAAGGAGTGACCAACAGCATGTTAATAGAAAAACTCGTAGATTTAATAAATAAAACACCATGGCAGCTTGATAATCCAATCTGGATTAAACAGCGTAAAAAAGACTGGGCTGAACTGAGCAAAACATTACGTGACATGGAGTCTTTTTTGCCAAAAGATGTCCGTTACTATAAAAGTTATTATTTAACAGGTGAATTACCTGAGATAAAAGATGAGCTAAAAGACCTGCCTGAACATGCAAATTGTACTATTTTGTTACTCTTGCATCCTTTGCAAACAGAGGAAAATATAACCGAGCTATATTTAACATTTTGTCAATTGAGAGAAGATGCAAATAACAATAAACAAGCAAACTATAGTAACTACCGTTATCGTGATAAAGATTTCTTTTTTCATAGGGTATTAGCCAAGCAAAACTTTTACTTTAAAGGGAATTCACAAGGAGTGGTTCATGGTCTAGAAGAGGTCTATTGCCGCTTGTTATATGGCACTACAGAACAACAATGGCAGGAGTTAACAAGAGGAAATAAATGCTCGTTTGGTGCCTTTTGTAGTAGTGGCACCCTATTGTTGCTCAATCCAGATACTTATATTAACGATCATTATCAATACTTAGGCGATTTTTCTTTTTATATGGCACCGTTGCAAGATTATACTTTTGGCCGTACACCTGTAGAAGTTAACCAATTTTTACAGCTCATCCAATATTATGAATTACTGGACCCCTTTAAAGGCATTGATGAAGAACGTTATCAAAGGGCTTGGAAATTAGTAAATTTAACCCGCGAGAAACTCAATACCACTGAATTACCTGAGCTTCTGCAGCAAATGTGGGATTTTGCCCAAACGCCAGAGGGTAAAGAGGCAACGTATTCTTCTTTCCCTAAAAAATACCCAATATTAACTGTGTTGACGGAATAGCAAAAACCAGAATAAATAGTCTCGGATTTAGATAAACATTTATAAGGACATACCGATGGAAATGTACGCACAGTTAATCGTTAAAACTGAAACGAGTGTTTGGCAACAGATTAAAGAGATTGTTGAAGATACAGCAGAGCTTGAGACTAGTTCATTAAAATCAGGTTTTGGTCAGCTTTATATTATGGGCTCATCTGATTTACCTGATGATATTGATGAGATGCTGCAAGCTATCAGTAAGGTTACCCAAAACCCAGTTTTAGTTTGGTTAGACGGTGACGAAGAGCCCGAACCTGAGTTGATATCCCTAGTGGCAGGTAACATCAACCGCAACACCCTAAGCTCATCTTATTTTGAGTACTTAGAAGAAGCGGATGAAGATGAATTAGATAGTCATGACCGTAGCGCACTAAGGCTTGGTGCCCGCGGGTATTTTGAAAAACATTATCAAGACTGGATTGCACCATATACAGGTCAATTTAATGATGCTGATTTTAAAGAGAAATTAGAAGATGTCGTTGATATGTGTTAATTATTTTCTAAATGGTTGACAGGTATATATAAAATTGTCTAAAAGCGTATCTGCTTGATGGGATAGATGACGAGAAATAAACGAGTTAATTACTGCAAGTGGAGTTTTAATGAGTGATTGGAAGTGTGACGACAAAGAGTGGATGAAGCAGCGTAAAAAAGAGTGGCTGCAGTATCGGACTAATATTTCTGAGGCTTTGGTTGAGGTTACAGACTTATCTAAAGAAGAATTAATCAGTTTAAAAAGCTACTTTTTCACCGGCGATACCAATGCGCTTGAAACACTTTATAAGATAAGGAGTGGTTTACTTCTTCAACTCTGGCTGCATCCAAGTGAAAACATTGACACATTAAAGCAAGTGTTTAATCGCTATTGTGAAGAAAAAAAAGACTATTCAGATATACCTGCCTATAGGATGAATGATAGAAACACTTTTTATTCTTCTGCGCAGCATAGGCACAAGATACCTTATAAAGGGGCTAGCCTATTAAATGGACGAGAATGGGTAATCGATCAAGTTTTTATGCCTCAGACCTTAGAAGAGTGTATTGAGCTTGAAGGTGAAAGCGAACGAGAGCGCCTTGTTAGAAAGTTTTGTATGGATCCTTGCTATGATTGGGGGGACTTTCTAACTAGAAAAGAACGTTTTGATACTGATATCTGTGTGAATAAGATAGATATATGGAAATCTGCAGTTAAGTTAAGTTTTGAGCAGTATAAAAAGGAAAAGGGGTTCGTGTGGTTTATTGAAGATCTTGATACTTTTTTAGCTTCAACAGGTGAAAAACATCCCAAACAGATTAAGTTAGCGCAAGATATTATTGATGCCATCAATGACCCTGAAATGCCTCAAGCGTTAAGGGATAGAGTTGAAGAAATTAGAACCAGTCAATATGCAACCGAGTAACATAACGAAAATAAATAATATGCAGGTTATGACAACATTGGCGAAGATTAAATAACATGGCCCCCGCGCTAATGTCTTTCAGGCAGTTACGCTTTTATTAGATGAGCCAATAAACTTGATAAACATCATCAAGCAAATTCTGCTGCCATTTTTTCGATAAATCGATTTTGTTTAATGTTAATTAGAATGAGTGAATTAGGCCAGAATTCAGATGATAACTTACGATATTTCAAATATTAAAGCGGCAATAGATATTACTGAAAACAATTGCTGGGTTGTATTTTTAAAATAGATGTCATGTTTAAATTAACCTTTTTCTAAAAGGGATTTAATGGCATTTTTAATTAATATTACTCCTTAATCAAATAGATTAATGAAAGACTTATTTAGATAATAACTTGCTGGAAGGTATGTAAGACTTAATTAACGCGGTGGAGTAGTAGAACATGTATTGGAAAGTGGAAGATAAAAAATGGATGAAGGCTCGTAAGGTATTATGGGCTGAGTTAAAAAAATGCCTATTAGAGCACCAATACTCTAAAAAAGAAGTTAAATATATGGAGCCCTATTTTCTAAAGGGAATACGTAAACAAGAAGATATTGCATGGGCAGAACCTGTACCGCTTATCTACTGTTTAGCGTGGCACCCATCAGATGATATTAACGTTTGGTTTGCAGAGTTTCAGCGCATCAAGTCTGAAGCCCGCTGTGAAGAATCAATGCTGGGCAGTATCAGCACTAGCTATATTTTAATAAAAGATAACAGTTACTTATATTCTCCATTAAATGCGACTGAAAATGTAAAGTCACTTTTTTTACAGCGTGAGCAACTACTTTATCAGTTTTTATTCTTAAATCAGCAGTTTCTCGATGACGCTTATGTTAAGCAGGCAGAACAATGGCGACTTGAAGCGCTTCGGCCGTTAAATAGTGGAGCATTATTTTCTATTGATAAGTTGGGGGGGATTATTAAAGATAATAAAGAGGGTGAACCATTCGCTCCATATTTTAATGCTTTCTCTATTCAGCATCTTTGTCATTTAAGTCAATATCTCTCCACTGAAATGTATAAAAGACAAATGCGAAGGGATGATTCTGAAGAAAAACTCGGGCGGATGCTGGCAACTAGCCTGCAGTTTTACCAGCAACGGCAGCAATATTCTGCGGCGTTTCAAACAATCGCAGAGCTTTGGTTTAAGCAACTTGATTCAGACGAGATTGCCCCAGAATGGAAAACTATTTGGGCGAATGCCAAGGCAGGTAAGTATCTAACACGTGATGAATACTTTTCAAAAGATGAAGCTGATGAAGTGGATATTGAGAACAATAAGATTAATGTAGAAGATGAACTTAAGCAGTTACTCCTTGATGGGACAGATAAAAGTGAAATCATAGACTGTTTAGCGGAGTATTTTGAAGCCGAAACGATTGCGTTATTTGATATTGAGGATTTAGATAATATTCGCCCACCTTACTCAGGTTTTATTGACCCCTTAGAGCAGTTAGTTAAGTTACGTGGCGAGCTTGATAGCGTTAGCTACCAAGATGAAGTTAAAGATGATGTATTAACGATTAGTTTAAATGAAAAAGTAATAGGTGAGATTAATCTGGATGAGGTTTTTAGCAATGAAACTGCAGATTACTTTCAGCAGATTATAGATTTGGCTATGGAGTGGTTTCCGAATCAAGCATTGCTATCGGTTGAAGAGGGGTCAACTTCCTTGTTTATCTTACCGAGTAATATATTTAAGCTGCTAGAAGAAAGTGGAATTGAGTCAGATTTACTCAACTAATCATAAAGTAACCCATAGAAACTTATAAAAATATTCTAATAAATAATGGCAAGCTAACTGTTCTTTCTCTTTAAATGTTCTTGTTGAAAACTACGCAGTTAGAGAGCCTTTAATTAGATTAGAAGAATCGTTTTATTGCCTATCTTGTAACTGTGTAAAATAAGGCTTAATTATCTTTGATATTTTCACGGCTTTCTATTTTATGTTAAATCAAGGTCCGCAAATTAATGTTTGGCTGGCCTTGTATTAATATGAGTTGATTGAGAATAATCGATGATTTTAAGATGTTATTGATTAACTTGCTCAAGCACTGGCAAAATTTTACTGACCTTATCAAAGGTTTCTTGATACTCAGCATCCACATCGGAATCTGCAACAATGCCGCCGCCAGCCCAGCAATAGATTGAATTGTTTTCCGTGACTAATGTGCGGATGGTGATGCTCGTGTCCATATGGCCATCTTGGCTAATATAACCAATACTTCCGCAATAGATATTTCGTCTTGATGGCTCTAACTCTTCGATAATTTCCATCGCGCGGATTTTAGGTGCGCCAGTAATTGAACCACCAGGGAAGGCCGCTTTTAATAAATCGACAGCATCATACTGAGGGGCAAGGGTGGCTTCCACAGTACTGACTAAATGATGCACTGCAGGGAAACTTTCAATATCAAATAGCTTTGGCACATTCACAGAACCCGCAGTAGCGACTTTGCTGATGTCATTACGCAGTAAATCCACAATCATCACGTTTTCGGCGCGATCTTTCTCTGATGCTTTAAGCTTAACGGCATTGGCATTATCTTCTTGCGGCGTTTTACCGCGCGGTAACGTGCCTTTGATAGGTTTTGTAGAGACTTTATCGTCAGTCAGCTGGATAAACCGCTCAGGGGATATTGATAAAATACAATGATCTTTTAAACGTATAAAACCTGAAAAAGGGGCTTTGTTGGCATCTGATAAAGCGCAATAAGCTTGCCACTCACAGCCTTCATAGCTGGCATTAAATCGCTGAGTTAAGTTGATTTGATAGCAATCACCTTGATGTAAATAGGTTTGAACTTGCTCAAATCTTTGCTGATATTGCGCTTTTGTGGTTTGGTTTTGCCAAGTCGAGGTGAGTTTAAATACATTGTTTGGATGAGATTGCTTACTGGTATTTTGTGCTTCGTCTAGTTTAGCTACATTTAGTTTAGCTTCATTGAGTTTAACTTTATTTAGTTTCGATTCAAATTTTTTCACCTCAAGCTTTAGAGCCTGCTCGCCAAGATAATGCGTGGCATACCAGCATTTTTCTTGATGACTAAATAATAAAGAAAAGTCATAAAAACCGACATTAACATCAGGTAGTTGAATATCTTTCATGGCTTGTTGGGGCAAGTTTTCAATGACTCGGCCTAAATCATAGTTAAAACTACCCACTGAGCCGCCACTAAATGGCAACTTACAATCAAAGCGGCTTGGATAAAGTTTGCTTTGCATTGCTTGCAGTGTTTCAAAAACATTAGCAGTGGCAGTTGGAGTAATAGTAGCTGAGGAGTTGATATCAGATTGAGTTTGTCTTGTGGGTACTATTGAACAGTCGATGCTTGACCCATCACTGACAAGAGTGGCAATTGGGCTAAACACTATGATGTCAAAATTGGCATCTTGATGTAGGGTTTGAGTTGAATCCAATAACATTGCCCAGGGTTGATCGCTCACCACGCTGAAAACTGTGTGGGTGTCTAATGCCCAATTTAGCTTTGTTATAGCAAGAGAGTCTTGGCTCAACTGTCCCATTAATACACCTATTTAAAATGTCATGTAGCCCAAAAAGGCTGGAAAGAGTATCATATTGTCCCTGAAAGGATTAATAGCTAATTGAATGCTTTTTTAACTCTATGGTTAAATTCAATTTTAACACCGCATTCATATAAAAATAAAACAAGTTATGCCTCAATGGCTGCTGGAGCGCCCCTATATGTCTACAAATTCTTCTGCTAGTGTTGTGATTAAGCAAGCTGATTTCATCGAAAGCATTGCTGATTCTCTGCAGTATATCTCGTATTATCACCCAAAAGATTTCGTTGACGCGATGGCGAAAGCCTACGATCGCGAAGAAAGTGCAGCTGCAAAAGATGCAATCGCACAAATCTTGATTAATTCTCGTATGTCAGCTGAAGGCAAACGTCCTTTATGCCAAGACACGGGTATTGTGACCACTTTCGTTAAAATTGGTATGGCAGTTCAGTGGGATAAAACCGACATGACTGTACAAGAAATGGTTGATCAAGGCGTACGCCAAGCTTACCTGAATCCAGACAACCCATTACGTGCATCTATTGTCGCCGACCCTGCAGGCACACGTAAAAACACTCGTGATAACACGCCTTCTGTAGTACATATTGATATGGTGCCTGGCGATCACATTGAAGTGATGATTGCTGCTAAAGGCGGCGGATCAGAAAACAAATCTAAAATGGTCATGTTAAATCCGTCAGATGACATTGCAGCTTGGGTTGAAAAAACCTTACCGACAATGGGTGCGGGTTGGTGTCCACCAGGAATGCTAGGTATAGGCATTGGCGGCACTGCTGAAAAAGCCGCTGTGTTAGCAAAAGAGTCGTTAATGGATCCTGTTGATATCCATGAGCTAATGGAACGCGGCGCAGAAACTACCGAAGAAAAGCTACGTTTAGATATTTTTGAACGTGCTAACAGCACAGGTATTGGTGCACAAGGTTTAGGCGGATTAACAACAGTTTTAGATATTAAAGTTAAGTCTGTACCGACTCATGCGGCATCTAAACCTGTTGTAATGATCCCTAACTGCGCAGCGACTCGTCACGTTCACTTCCATTTAGATGGCACAGGCCCTGCAGATTTAAGCCCACCATCATTAGCTGATTGGCCAGAAATCACTCGTGAAGCGGGTGAGAACACTCACAGAGTCGATTTAGATAACGTTACCCAAGCTGAAATTGAAACCTGGAAGAGTGGTGATACCTTATTGCTAAACGGCAAAATGCTAACAGGTCGCGACGCAGCGCATAAACGTATTCAAACTCTCATCGAATCTGGCGAAGGTTTACCTGAAGGTGTCGACTTTACCGGTAAGTTTATTTACTACGTTGGCCCAGTCGATCCAGTAGGTAATGAAGTGGTTGGTCCAGCAGGCCCTACAACAGCAACCCGTATGGACAAGTTCACTGATCTTATGCTCGAAAAAACAGGGTTAATGGGCATGATTGGTAAATCAGAGCGTGGACCACAGACTGTCGAGTCAATTAAGAAACACAAAGCGGTTTACTTAATGGCTGTGGGCGGCGCAGCTTACCTTGTATCAAAAGCAATCAAAAAGTCGCGCGTTGTCGCATTTGAAGATTTAGGTATGGAAGCGATTTACGAATTTGATGTGCAAGATATGCCAGTTACTGTAGCAGTTGATACACAAGGTATTAATGCTCATGAAACGGGTCCTGCAATTTGGAAAGTGAATATTGCTAACGCTAAAAGCTAGTGTTGATATTTGACTAGCTTAATTAAGTGCTTATATGGAAACATATATAAATGCTGTCATACGTGCTTATATAGCTGCTTAAACACTCAAATTGTTTAAAAAATCACGCTCAGAAATAGATAGATTCATTTTTTTGAACCCCTCTATTGCCTGAGCGTTTTTGTTTGGGTAATGTGCTTAGCAGTATTTTTTAAACAGAGTCATTTCAGTTCACTAACTGACTGCTAACTTCACCTCATAAAACTGTGATGATGCTAGCCATAATTGATTTATTTAGAAATTGAATGTGATTGATATCAACAACAAAAAATAACAAGAGAACTTCATCAAATGAAAAAGTCGTCGCTACTACTTGCGCTTGGCGCAGCAGGACTTGCACTTTCTGTCCAAGCTGCAGAGCCAACTAAAACTCCTTTTAATGTGCAGCAGCTCGTTAAACTTAACAAATTACATTCTGCGGCAGTGTCAAATGATGGCACTCAATTGGTTTATGCAGTTAAACACATTGATGCACAAGGCGAGAGTAGTTCTGATCTTTATCTTCTCGACTTAAGCAACAAAAATGCTAAACCAGTGCAAATTACTTCCCATAAAGGGACTGAGCATGACGTTAACTTCAGTGTTGACGATAAATCAATTTACTTCCTTGCTGCGCGCGATGGTTCAAGCCAGCTTTATAACCTGTCTTTATCTGGCGGTGAAGCACTACAAGTCACTGATTTACCGTTAGACGTTAATGGTTACAAGCTTTCAAATGACGGCAAACAAGTTGTCATGAATATGCGCGTCTTTCCAGAGTGCAAGGACTTAGCTTGTACTGTTGACCGTATTGCAGAAGAAGAAAACAAAAAGACTACAGGCCGTGAATACAAGCAGTTGATGGTTCGCCATTGGGACACATGGGAAGATCATGCCCGTAATCATTTATTCGTTGGCCAGTTAAATGGTAAGCCAGTAAAAGATGTGGTTGATGTTACTTTAGGTCTAGATACTGAAACCCCGCCAAAACCTTTCTCAGGCATGGAAGAGGTCACATTTACTGCAGATGGTAAGCATATTGTTTATAGCGCAAAAGCACCAAGTAAAGACCAAGCTTGGACAACAAATTACGATTTATGGAAAGTGCCAGTAACAGGCGGCGAAGCTGAAAACCTAACTGAGAAAAACTTAGCATGGGATGCACAGCCAACGTATTCAAAAGATGGTCGCCAATTAGCGTATTTAGCCATGAGCAAACCTGGTTTTGAAGCCGATCGTTACCGCATCATGTTACGTGACACTGTGACAGGCGCTGAAAAAGAAGTCGCACCGCTGTGGGATCGCAGCCCACACTCACTGACATTTAGTGATGATGGCCGAACCTTGTATGTCACTGCGCAAGATGTGGGTCAAGTTAGCATCTTTGAAGTTAACACCCAGTTTGGTGATGTACGTCCACTATACAATGACGGCAGTAACAGCCTTGTAGCCGTTACTGATTCAGGCATCATCTTTAGTAATAAATCATTGGTAGAGCCAGGTGACTTATACAAAATCAGCCTGGAAGGTGAAAACCTGACTCGCTTAACTAATGTTAACGAAGAAAAGCTTGCTGAGATTCAATTTGGCGAATTCCAACAGTTTAACTTTAAAGGCTGGAACAACGAGACAGTACATGGTTACTGGATCAAACCTGCTAACTATGAGTCTGGTAAAAAGTATCCTGTTGCCTATTTAGTTCACGGCGGCCCACAAGGATCGTTTGGCAATTCATTTAGTGGTCGCTGGAATGCGCAGCTTTGGGCTGGTGCAGGTTATGGCGTAGTAATGGTCGACTTCCATGGATCTACTGGTTATGGCCAAGCATTTACTGATTCAATCTCAAAAGATTGGGGCGGTAAGCCTTTAGAAGATTTACAAAAAGGCTTAGCAGCTGTTGGTCAACAACAGAAATGGCTAGATACTGATAACGCTTGTGCATTAGGTGGTTCGTACGGCGGTTACATGATGAACTGGTTCCAAGGTAATTGGAGTGACGGCTTCCAGTGTTTAGTTAACCATGCTGGTTTATTTGATATGCGTTCTATGTATCACGTAACTGAAGAATTATGGTTCCCAGAGTATGAGTTCGGTGGTACTTACACTGAAAACAAAGAACTGTATGAGAAGTTTAACCCAGTAAACTATGTTGAAAACTGGAAAACGCCAATGCTAGTGATCCACGGTGAAAAAGATTACCGTGTGCCTTATGGACAAGGCTTAGCTGCGTTTACTTACATGCAGCGTAACGATATCCCATCAGAACTATTAATGTTCCCAGATGAGAACCATTGGATTCTGAACCAAGATAACTTGCAACAATGGTACAAAAACGTACTTGGTTGGATGGATCGTTGGACTGAGAAAAAATAGTTATACCAACACGTCTGATTAAACAAAAAGAGATGCTAATAAGCATCTCTTTTTTTTTTCTGATTTTATGAAGTGGATCTTACAGCTTAATCATAGAGTCGTTAAATAGCGTTTGAGTTTTAGCTATTATCGTCAGCTATTTTAAGCTCGGTAGGCGGGCATTTATGTCCGGTTTTTGTTATCCATAGAAAATAAGCTAACCTTCTTCTAGAGCCAGTAATTTTGCGTTGACCGTTTTTTTGGCTGATTCTATTTCGTTTACCCATGGGAAACCTCAATGTACTGTATTGAAAAAAGTGAAAACAAAAGCTAAACAGTAATTTATATTCAGAAAAAGAAATATTATAACAAATGTTGCACTCTGCAGGCTGAAAAATATTAATTTTCGCCTTTAATTGAAATTAAATTTCACTATGAAGGCTACGTTGTTTATTTGGTACAAGAGTGGAAAATGAAGGATGAAGGCAGAAATGTGATTCAAGGCATACTTTTTCATAAGTAAATCTAATTCGAAAAAGCGAATATATTCATAGATTAAATTTTTTATTAACTGGCTCAAAGTTTTAAAAAATCTCATTTGATAAAAAGCAAATAATCAGTAAAGTTGCGCGATTATTTTTTGGGCCACAAAACCATATAATTTGAGGATTTGCTTGTGGATTTCATGCTTTACGTTAAGTTTTTCTTAGGACTGGTTGCCATCATTAACCCGGTGGGGTTATTGCCGGTTTTTGTAAGCTTGACCAGTCACCAAACAGAGGTCGAACGGAACCATACAGGCAAAGTGGCTAACTTTGCGGTTGTCGTGATTTTATTGGTGACGATATTTATCGGTCAGCATATTTTAAATATGTTCAGTATTTCACTGTCAGCGTTCAGAATCGCTGGTGGTAGCTTGATCGCAATCATTGCAATGTCGATGCTGCAAGGTAAATTAAGCCCAGTAAAGCGAAATCAAGAAGAAGATCGTGAAGCGTCAGGGATGGAGTCAGTGGCAGTAGTGCCATTAGCATTGCCATTAATGGCAGGCCCAGGAGCCATTAGTTCGGTGATTGTATTTGCATCTGATAATAATAAGATGGTCGATTTAATCGGTATGTCGATAACGGTGGCGGTCTTTGGCTTCATGAGCTTTGGTTTATTTAGACTTGCACCTGTGATTTTTAAAATATTAGGTACCACAGGTATTAACGTCATTACCCGTCTGATGGGTCTACTGATGTTATCCATAGGCATTGAGGTTGTAGCAGCGGGCTTAAAAGGCTTGTTCCCAACCTTGATGGCGTAAACAGCGTTAATCACCTCAGTTTGAAACCATTTTGAGCAGCAAATGCGCAATAGAATGGGAATAGGGGATTTTCTCTTGACCCACTATGCGCATTTGCGTAAAGTACCGTCCGTTCACGAACATCTTGATATCAATATCTAAATTGACTAATCAGTATTTGGCGTTTGTGAGAATTGCTACAAGATAAAAATTTGAAATGGTGACGTGTCCGAGTGGCTGAAGGAGCACGCCTGGAAAGTGTGTAAGGGGCAACCCTTCGAGAGTTCGAATCTCTCCGTCACCGCCAAATTTTCTCTCAAAATATTTTTTGTTTATCTGTTCCTATCTATTTGTTTCTATCTATCTGTTTTTAATTATCAGTTTCTATTGTCTATCTCTTAATGTATTTGTCATAAGTCTGTTTTCTAAAAATGATTTGCTTAATGACTATGATTACTTCTTGTACTTTACCCTAGTTAACATTCCTATTTGCTCAGCCCAGCTGTCAGCGAAAATATTGCCAGAAATCTAAATACTGTTATCGTTTCTTTAGCATAGATTTTGAACCTTCAAACAGTTTTATTCTCTTACTACAAACTTGGCCACTTTGATTCTTGGTATGTTATCTTAAAATTTCATTTTCACTTTGTGTTAAATTATAACCTATTGATACTTTGTGTTTTTTAGAATAGTTACGCTTGTATAACGAGAAGTGCTAATTCTTGGTTAACTAAATTATTGGCTTCCCCAAAAGGGATAATTGATTCTGAGGCGATATGCTGATAGCGTATTGAAATTAATGAAGAATATACCTATTAGTAATCATTTTGCACGAGAGATGATTGAATATGTTTATCTGAAATCTCACTAATAGACTGTTATAAATACAAGGAAGTAAGTCGTTGTCATCTATTCAAATAGCCCGCTATATAGTCAGCTTTAGTTGGCTTTATCATGGAATATTCCCAAAGTTAATCCATATTGCTCCGCTCGAACAATTAATGACAGCAAGCATTGGTTTTTCTGACGAAGTGTCTTATCACATTACAAAATCTGCTGGTATTATCGAAGTGATATTCGGCATTATTTTATTTGTTTTTTACCGCTCTAAGTTGATTGTTTTACTTAACATTTTTGCACTTATTGGTTTATTGCTATTTGTCGCAGTTATACAGCCTCAGTTATTAATAGAGGCTTTCAACCCTATAACAACCAATATTCCCATTATCGGTTTAAGTCTTGTTTTATTAAATAATTTAAAGCAATCTAGTCAGAGCTAAGTATATATATAACAAGAAGAATAATCGAAAAAATTGGTTTGGCTGTTTCACTTACTTTAAGATTTTAGCCAACTATATATTTGCCGCTTATTGCGATATTAGAGAGTAATGAAAATGTTTGATTTAGGCATATTATGATTAGAAAACTTAATAATTCGGATGAAAAAGTAGCAAACCAGATTTTTACTGTTTTTCAACGATCATATCAAGTTGAAGCTCATCTTATAGGCACTCTTGATTTTCCGCCTCTATTCCGAAGTATTAACAATATAGAAAATTCAAAAACACAGTTTTATGGGTTTATTAAAAATGAATGCGTAGCTGGAGTTATAGAGATTGTAATGGAAGACCAGCACTTAGATATTAATAGTTTAACTGTTGACCCCAATTACTTTAGGAAAGGTATTGGTGGTAAATTGGTAAGCTTTGTTCTAGAAAAAATTGAGTTTTCAGAAGCTGTTGTAGAAACTGCTGTAGTAAATATACCAGCAATTAATTTATATAAGAAACATGGCTTTATCGAATTTAAAAGGTGGACGCCAGCCCACGGTATTAGAAAAGTAGCACTGTCAGTGAAGTCTGTTATCTAAAAACAGCGTAAAAAATGGATAACAAGGGTCGTCTAACTCTGGGATAAGCAAGAGTCTGGCGAAAGCGAGAAGCAAAATTGTTAGAGGCCATCTATTGATTTTGCCATTTCATAATAGTATTACCACTGAAGGGCGTGCGTGGCAGAACAATGGAATACATAAATATCAAGTATTAAAATTGCATCAATTTATTGAAAATGAAAGACCAGAATTTACAAGTAGTTTATTTCAAAGCTTGTTCATGCTTCAACAAGGTTGGCTAAATGTCTCAAAATGAGCCTCAACAAGGAAATGTTATGTCAAATTTACCAGATGAAAGTCAGAAACGATACTTAGAGGCTCTTATTAAATTAAAAACTAGGCAGTAACGGATCCTATTGGAGCTCTTAAGTGCAGCCCATACAAGTTTGCTAGATGATAGAAAAACAAAAATAGGAAAAATCAGGGTGATGACGATGCGTTTATGGACTTACAAACGGCCTTTTCAATATAACGGTGATGACTATGAAGTGAAGTACTCATTTACACTTACTTCTTATACATCTGAACTATTTTGCAATGGGAATCTAATAGACCAATGTTCAGATTCATTCAACGGAGCTGTCAAAGTAGTTGTGCATAAGTTTCAATCGACCAGTCAAGCAGGCAACGAAACAAAACCCGTGCACGTATCAGTTGGCTACTTTAATTGGTTTAGTGTCGGTATCGAGGTTAGGAAAGGTACTGATTTAATTTATCAAAGTCATCCAGGTAAAGATATTCACTTTGCCACTAAAACACTCGAAAAACTGAGTGTTTCTGATCAAACACCAGAGGCAACTGAAAAAAGAATGCTTCAAAGTGAAAAATGGCGGAGAAACAAACCCTCTATTGTCGCGGATATAGGCATAGGTGCTGTATTTTTCTTAGTAGCGAAAGTTACTGGCGATTTAGTCATGGCTGCATTTACGGGTGTATTTTTAGGGTTAGCACTTGTTATTATTCAACGCTTTGTAAAAGCCGATTTACTTGGTGGATTTGCAGTGTTCGGAACAATAATGCTCTTCGTATCAGCGATATTCTCGTTTGCATTTCAAAGTGAGTTTTTAGTTCAACTCAAAGGCACATTCATGGGAATACTCAGTGCATCAGCGTTAATAATCGATGGCGTGTTTAATAAAGGTGGTTACTTTGGAACTCGTTTTGAGCGCTATTTAAACTCACCTATTCAACATAGATTCTTTGTCATAGGTTTAGCATTTATTGGTTTATGTATGGCTGGGTTAAATTATTGTGTAGCAAGTCAATTAACTGAAGAACAGTGGCTCACATATGACACCTTTGTGGAAACACCTATTTATTTTATGATGTTTTTCATACTCATGTGGCGAGCAGGTAAAAAAGTAAACTTGGTGCATTAAATCAATAATCAGTTCTTATATAGCCTTGATCTTTAAGTGATATATCACTGCGGAGTTGGGATTTATAATGATGCGATATATCACTTGTGTTCACCTATCAATTAACAAGGAAATGTTATGGTCAAATTTACCAGATGAAAGTCAGAAACGATTCATAGCGGTTTTGAGTAAAAAGATGGAACTTGGCAGGTCGCTGAATGTTTTAGGTCACTTGAGTGTTGGTCTTGCAAGTCAGCTAGATGATAGTGAAACTCAGTATATTGATTACCATGACATGGATGGGAATTTGCACCCGAACTTATCTCATTATCCTTTTATTGTGTTAAAAGCGGATAACTCCAATAAACTTCGTAAAGTGCGCGAGGAAGCCATAAGTCGAGATATTAAGTTTACAGACTTTACCAGTTCGATGATTGAAGGTGGCTCTTTAGCACAACAGCAAAGGACCAATGAAACTAAAGAAGCAGACTTAGAATATCTCGGTGTGTGCTTATTTGGTGATACTGAAATTTTACGGGAATTCACCAAAAAGTTTAGTTTGTATAGGTAAACGTCAAAATACGTAACCTGCACCTTTAAGAGCGACTAAGCGGGCATTTGTTATATACTCTGTACCGCTTTATTCTTGCTTTCTATACATTTAATAACGAAAACCTGCTGATTATCACTCTTTCAAGGCTGCAAATCAATTGGGTATCTTTTTTGATATTATACAGTTTAATAGTGCGGCCTTAGCATTTGACGAAGAGCGCACTTCTCAACTTAAAATAAGTTCACTTCACTTCACTCAATGATGACTAACTCTTAGACCTACTCAACAATACTATCCCTAGCCAAGAAAACCATATGATTTGGCTTAAACCAAAAATCTCTGTCAGTACATCTGCAGGGTAGATGGTGAAAATACCCACAATGCCTACAAAAAGGCCAAAGTAATTGAGGATTTTAGGTAATTCGTTACCTTTTAAAGCGGCAACACTCAGCAATAATACCCACAGACCGCCAACAACCTCGTTTCCCCCGCCTAAGCCTTCGACGACAGCATAGATAGCTCGCCAGACTGTCATTGCTTGCTCAGGGTCTTTTGTTGCCAAGCCCAATGCCGTAGCTAACCCTATATTGGCAATCATTCCACTGGCTATGACCAAACCCACCCAAATGATCCCAAAGACCGAAGCAATTTGTGATAGCAATGGAGTGTTTATTGATAATCGGTGATGCATAGCCATTACCAATATAGCTAGCAAGACACCGAATAATACATACATGATGAGATTTACAATAGACAGGGCAACTTGGTTTTCAGCAAGAAAAGCAAACTGTTGAGCGGGGTTAGCATCTATGGGATAAGCCCAGAATGCGCCAAAAAAAATGAAAGCTGATACGTAAATGCTTGCCTCCATAAGCGCTGCAATTCCACCAGCTTTTTGCAATTGATTCATGATATAAACTCCTTGTTAACTGAATATTGCGACAGGAACCGGCTAAATCAGCGGACTGTTCTTAGGCAGTACAAATTTAATTGCATTAGGTTTGACTTCAAAACGGACTTGTTCGCAGTGATAAGGTTCGCCATCGAGATTCAGAGGTAAGGCCAATGGGAAATCAATTTCTAACCATTTAGATTGAAAGTGAAAGCAAAATTCACCATTGGTATTCGAAGTCTTTATTTCTTCAATTACTTGGGGTAAATCTATTGGGGTAAAACCTTTAAGCAAAGTAACATCCATCAAACCATCATTTATTTTTGCCGTCGGTGCTAGCACCTGACCACCACCTGCCTGGCGACCATTACACATGGCACCTACGACTATATTACCTTCAAATCGACCTTTTTCAGTAGTAATGGAACCTTCATAAGGTTTAAACCCGATCGCTTTAGCTAAACCTGTAAGGGTATATGCGCCGCCACCAAGGAAATCTTTTAGCTCAACAGGGGTTTCAGCGGTGACTTGGGCGCCAAAGCCCGCAGCGGCAATATTGATAAAGTGACGATCATTAGCACTGATCAGATCGATAGGAAAACTGTCGCCTGTTATTGAAAAGTTAAGTGCTTCAGTGATAGTGGTGGGGATTTGACATGCGGTTGCAAAATCATTGGCCGTGCCAAGTGGTAAAGCAGCAATTTCCGGTAATGAATAATCACTCTGTAAGTGCATTAACGCGGTAACAGCTTCATTTAGTGAGCCATCACCGCCACCAATGATAATTCTATCAGCACCTGCAATGATTGATTCTTTTATTAGGCGCTGCATATCCGCGCCTTCCCATGTGACTTTAACGGCAAGGTCATAACCTTTATCTCTTAATGCATAAACCGCTGTACGGATCTCTGGGATACCCGCTTTTTTACCATTCCAAATCATACTGTAACGTAGCGTTGTCATTTCAAATCCTTTTTGCGGTGAGCCTGATGACATAGTGTGCCATGGGTAATTAATCTATTAGCTCAAAGTGACTGAATAAGTTGTCACAAAAGGTGTCAAAAGACTAAATTGAGCTGAAATGAATTGAAGTTCATGATTTACTTATGCCACAAAAAGATTAACAACTAAATGTTCAACCGCTTAAAAAAGTGAAATAAATAACAATAAAAATAGATCAAGGTTTCGTATTAAGGTTCCGTACTAAGGTTTGTGATTAAAGCTTCTAATTCAAGCTTCTAATTCAAGCTTCTAATCCAAGTTTCTAATTCAAGTATCTAAGTACAGCTAGCACCTTTTTATAAATTCATGATTAAGATGATCTCAAGGGATAAAGGAATACAGACAATGAAAAAAGCCACCATTTCAGTCGCTATCGCACTAGGGCTTGCTGCACTAATGGGTTGTAATAGTGCATCGACAACAAGTGATACCACAACGGCAGCTGAACAAGTTCAAGCGCCGAGTTTTAGCCAGTTCTCTGATGGATTTATTGATGACTTATGGCAGTGGTCTCCCACATGGGCGCTATACAGTGGTAAACATGTAAACGATGGCTACTTAGACATTCCAAACGAAGCATCACGAGCTAAGACATTAGTGTTTGTTGAAACCCAGCAAGCTAAATTACTGGCATTTGATAAAACCGCATTAACGACCAATGAATTGATCGATTACGAATTAATTTCAAATTTACTTGGCAGTATTAAGTGGCAACAAGAGCGCTTTAAATCTTGGCAGTGGAATCCATCACAATACAATGTGGCAGGTGGTTTTGCGCAAATCATTAATGAAGACTTTGCGCACCTAGATGTAAGACTTAAATCTGTGGTTGAGCGTTTAGAGAATGTGCCTGCCTATTACGCAGCTGCGCAAGCTAATATTATTGACCCAACGATTGAGCATACACAACTGGCGATTATGCAAAACAAAGGCGCCTTTTCTGTATTATCAGACAAGCTTAAACAGCAAGTCAGCGGATCTGGTTTATCTGATGCGGACAAAGCGTTATTTAACCAACGTTTTGCTAAAGCAACGGATGCGATTAATCAACATATTGAATGGTTGACGCAGCTAGAAGCCAAGCTTGAAAAAGAGGGCTCACGTAGCTTTAGAATCGGTGAAGAGTTATATGAAGAAAAGTTCGCTTTTGATATTCAAGCGGGCATGTCAGGTAAAGCATTATTTGAAAAGGCGACGGCTGATAAGTCCCGCGTTCAAGCGGAAATGGCTAAAATTACTCATGATTTATGGTCTAAATACATTGATACGCCAAAACCACAAGATGACAATGCTGCGATTAAGCAACTGATTGATGTTTTGTCAGTTAAGCATGTTAAGCGTGAAGATTTTGTTGATGAAGTGCGCGCGCAAATTCCTGAATTAGTTAAATTCGTCAATGAAAAACAACTGATGACGTTAGATCCATCTAAGCCATTAGTCGTGCGTGAAACTCCTGAATACATGCGTGGTTTTGCAGGAGCGTCTATCAGCGCACCTGGCCCTTATGAGAAGTCTGCTAATACTTATTACAATGTGACACCGTTAGATGGCATGAGTGATGAGTCTGCTGAAAGTTATTTACGTGAATATAATCACTGGATTTTACAAGTTCTGAATATCCATGAAGCTATTCCAGGACATTACACCCAATTAGTCTATTCAAACGAATCACCAAGCTTGGTTAAAAGCTTATTTGGTAATGGTGCCATGGTTGAAGGATGGGCTGTATACACTGAGCGCATGATGCTTGAAGAAGGCTACGGTGATTTTGAACCTGAACTTTGGCTGATGTACTACAAATGGAATTTGCGCGTTATTGCCAATACTATTTTAGATTACAGTATCCAAGTGAATGGCATGACCGAAGAGCAAGCACTCGATCTTATGATGAATGAGGCATTTCAGCAGCGTGCAGAGGCAGAAGGTAAATGGCGCCGTGCTACATTTAGCCAAGTTCAGTTAACCAGTTATTACTCTGGTTATCGTGAAATCTATGATTTACGTGAAGAGTTAAAAGCTGCCCAGGGTGATGACTTTGATTTGAAAGCTTTCCATGAGCAGTTCTTAAGTTATGGTAGTGCGCCAGTTAAGTACATTAAGCAGCTAATGATGACGAAATAATTTACTGTCTGACTGTATTAATAGAGCAAATAAAAAGCCGGCTATGATCATTGATTATGAATAGCCGGCTTTTTGTTTTGATAAGTTTGATTAACTGGCTTGTTGCAGCTTTTGCTCAGATTTAGCTTACATGCGTAAGGCAATGTTCACTAAAGCAATAAGCACTGGGACTTCGATTAATGGCCCAATGACGCCGGCAAACGCCTGGTCTGAATGGATACCAAAGACTGCAATTGACACAGCGATCGCAAGTTCAAAGTTGTTTCCTGTGGCTGTGAATGCGATAGACGCATTTTTATCGTAAGGGATCCCCATCTTCTCGCCAATAAAGAAGCTGATAAAGAACATCAGTACAAAGTAAATTGCCAATGGCAGAGCAATACGCAATACATCCATGGGTAATTCAAGGATCATGTCGCCTTTTAAACTGAACATCAGCACGATGGTTGCGAGTAGGGCAACTAACGTTATAGGGGAGATTTTTGGAATAAATACTGTGTTGTACCAATCTTCTCCTTTTCTGGCGACTAAGATTTTACGAGTTAAAAACCCTGCTAAAAATGGAATGCCTAAATAAATCATCACGCTTTGGGCAATATCGGCCATTGAGATATCGACCACAAAGCCCTCGTATCCGAATATCGGTGGCAGTACGGTGATAAATAACCAAGCCATGACACTATAAGTTAAAATTTGGAACACACTGTTAATTGCCACTAATGCAGCGCCCAATTCCTTATTACCGCCACCTATATCATTCCACACTAAAACCATGGCAATACAGCGGGCAATACCAATTAAAATAATACCCACCATGTAACCTGGGTGATCGCTTAAAAACGTTAAGGCGAGGGCAAACATTAAAATTGGCCCGACAACCCAGTTCATAATGAGCGATAGCGTTATGGCTTGCTTATCTTTAGTCACTTTTCCTAATAACTTGTAGTCCACTTTTGCTAACGGTGGATACATCATCAGTATTAAACCAATGGCCAGTGGAATATTGGTTGAGCCAATACTCAGTGATTCGGTAATTTGTTCAACTTGTGGAAACAACGCACCAATAGACACACCTATGGCCATGGCAACAAAAATCCAAAGTGTTAAGTAGCGGTCAAGAAAACTCATTTTCTTAGCCCCGAGTGTTTGTATGTCAGTGTTCATCATAAATTCCAGTTATAAAAATCGGTTTCAAGCTTGGCATAACAGCTCATCGCTTGTGTGGTTTACCATTTTAGTTCGTAAGCTTTAAGTGCTTAATCGTAAATCGTCGAATAGCGATTAAGTTGAGCGCAAAATAAACTAAAAAACTGCCATTCATATTAGCTATAAATGTCTTTGAAACTTGTTTGAAATGTAACCAGCTCACTACGAACAATGCGATAGCATATTTTAGGCGGTTTGGGCTCAGCACTAATAAAGCCAGCCGCTTTTAAAATTCTGATGTGCTCTGAAACCGTTGATTGGGCAAGTCCTACTTCTGAAACTAAATCACTGCTTAAACAGCCACCCAGCTCATCAAGAGTAAATAATATCTTGAGAATTCGGATACGGGCAGGGTGCGATAAAGCTTTTGCTTTAGCTGCAAAAGCGATTTCATTAGCAATATCTTGCTCTGTGGTTTTAAAAGCAAGTTGGTTGATTTGATCACAAGTTTTATTCACTGCAACATCCAATTTGGGGCTAGTTCATAAAGAGTGTATACGCATCGATCATTAACCTATTTTTCTAGGGCAGTTCACGTTACACATTACATATCATTCAAAATTTACATTATAGCTATTGAAGCTATAAAAGATTAAGCAATAGTTAATCGTCGATTAACGATGTAAGTATATTCCTCAGTTTACTACTCTTCAACTAATGATGACGAATATGTGATCGACCCCTACACACCTTGTTTATTAATTTAGGTAAGACAATGAACTATCTATAAATGTTATTAAGATCTCATCTTTACACAATTACTGTAGCAATAACTCAACTAGAGTGGTAATCTTAATGGTAATTGTTATCATTTAGATTAAAGCGTTATGAAAAAAATATTACTGATTGACCAGCAACTTACTCATAGTTTGGCACTTTGTCAGGACATGGAGTCTTTAGGCTATAGCATAGAAATAGTTGATAATGCTTTTAATGCACTGGTTGAGATAGAACGTAACGACTTTGAAGTAATTTTATTAGACTATTTTGTGCCTAAAATGGATTCATTTTGGTTATTAATGGCTAAACATTGCCAAACCCCTGTCATTGTTTTAGCGAATAACAATGATGACGTTGAGCGTATGCAGGCATATGAGCTAGGCGCAGATGACTATATTGCAGCACCTTACAATGTAAAAGAGTTATTGCTGCGAGTTAATGTACTTCGCCGTAGAAGTGACAAAGTAATCCATCAGTCTGATTTTGATGATGTGTTGTTTGATGATGTCAGTAATACCGTCACCTTGAACACACAGCATCTGAAACTAACTCAAACAGAATATCGTTTGTTTAAATATTTGTTCCAGCGCAAAGGTGAAGTTGTTACTAAAGCAGAGCTACAAATGAGGGTATTACATAAAGAACTGGGTGAGTTTGACCGAAATCTTGATATGCACATCAGCAATACTCGACGTAAAATGGCCAAAAAATGTTTACCTCGTGAGCTTATCAACACTGTTCGTGGTAAAGGCTATTGCTTTAGTTCAAGCCTAATTTAAGTTTTTGGCACTTATCCCCATGATATTTCAAGCTGCAAAAACAACCTTTAGAGATCAACAGTCCCTAGGCATAAAATTGAAGTAAAGTTATTCTACATCGATATTTTATAACAACGCAGATTGGTGCTATTTGACTTGGCCTATGGGGCGCAAGCTCGAAAACCATTGCTTCGAAAACCTTTGCTTCGAAAACCATTGCTACGTTGTAATATTTAAAAAGTGAATCACAATTACCTCAACTTACGCCTTGCATTGTTATCCGAGCTTGTGCCTGACAAAGCATCTTGAGGTAACATGGGTATATATATTCACTAATGTTGTTGTAATTGATTAAAGATTCTAGAATTAACAAACATTGAATTAATGCCAAGCATGTCAGACATACTTGGCATTTTTATATCTGACTTTTTATTTTTTTACTTCCAATAACTCACTTCCATTAATTAACTTCAAGTAATTCACTTTCAGTAACTGATTTTCTACTGATTTTTATAACAGATCTTAATAGAATAAACCTGAATATTGAGCTGGAACAAAGACGGTTTGGCAAAGGAATACTCTGTTAAGGGGTTTAATTGTGCAGATGTTTATCAGTTGTTCTAGATTTGATTTTATTGAGTAACTGCATTTGATAAGATGCATTGATAAAAATCGATAATAACCTTACATAAGGAAGTCCTATGCGTATTAGCGCGAATTTTGATGGTGGCAACATTGAGACTATCAATTTAGACAAGCACGATGACATTCAACTGGCGATTAGACCTGATGAAGGTGGCGAGTTTTATCAGTGGTTTAACTTCCGTATGGAAGGTGAAATTGGTCAAACATATTCATTGAACATTATGAATGCTGGTACTGCATCTTACCCTAAAGGTTGGGAAGATTATCAAGCAGTGGCGAGTTACGACCGTCAACACTGGTTCCGTTTACCAACGGCCTACCAAGATGGCAAGCTAACCATTCAAGTTGATTTAGATTGTGAAGCCATTCAGATTGCTTACTTTGCACCATACAGCTACGAGCGCCACTTAGACTTGATAAGCTCTGTGCAATTACACCCATCAGTTAGCTTAGAAAACCTTGGCTTAACCCTTGATGGTCGCGATATGAGCTTACTTAAAATTGGCGATAACGATCCTGCTAAGAAAAACATCTGGATTACTGCAAGACAGCATCCTGGTGAAACCATGGCTGAATGGTTAATTGAAGGTCTATTAAACCAATTACTTGACAGTGATTGCCCAACAGCAAAACTTTTATTAGACAAAGCTAACTTCTACATTGTGCCAAACATGAATCCTGATGGAAGCGTGAGAGGGCATCTACGTACTAATGCTGTGGGAACTAACCTAAACCGTGAATGGCAGTCGCCAAGTTTAGAAAGAAGCCCTGAAGTGTTTTATGTAACGAATAAAATGAAAGAAACGGGCGTTGACTTATTTTACGATGTGCACGGTGACGAGGGTCTACCTTATGTGTTTGTTGCTGGCTGTGAAGGCGCACCAAACTACACTGAACATATGGCTAAGTTACAAGAGCAGTTCCTTGCAGCATTAGGCATGGCAAGTGCTGATTTTCAAACTAAATACGGTTATGACAAAGATGAGCCTGGAAAAGCAAACTTAACTGTTGGCTCTAACTGGGTAGGGAACACATTTAAATGTCTAGCAAATACGTTAGAAATGCCATTTAAAGACAACGACAATCTGCCTGATCCTGTAGTGGGTTGGTCTCCAGCTCGTTGTGAGTACCTTGGTGAAGCATCGCTAGTGGCAATGCTTGCCGTTGTTGATAATTTAACAGAGTAGTCAAGTTATGGCGTTAATTGAATGTCCTTCATGTCAAAAACGTATTTCTAGTAAAGCGAAACAATGTCAGTTTTGTCATTCGAGTACCGATGGCGATAATGAATCAGTTCGTGTTATTAGTCACATCCAAAAATCTAATCAGTTAATGACCCATAGTTTTGTGTTTTTAACTTTATTTATTGCTGGTGTGGTGATTTGGTTTTGGGGTGGTGAAACCGCAACCGGAATGCAGTCGTATATAGCTGTAGGTTGTTTTGTATTTGGTTTTGTGGGCTACACCATAACCCGTGCAAGAATTGTATTACACAAACGGAAAAGCGTATGAACGATATCAATAAAGTCATCGATGACATGCCTGAAGAAGTTTATCATCGACTCCGCTCAGCGGCTGAAACGGGTAAGTGGGAAGACGGCACCGTTTTATCTGATGAGCAGAAAGAATCAACGTTACAAGTTGTCATGTTATATCAAGCACGTAAATTATCTCAGACTGATCACTTTACGATTGGTGCTGGTGGCAAGATTAACGAGCTATCTAAATCTCAACTTAAAAAAGAATTCCGCGGCGAGTCCATAGCTGAATTCAAAGAGTCTGACATTTAGTGTGAAGTAATTACATTGCAAACAAAAAAAGCCACATTATTTAATGTGGCTTTTTAATGCAAATAAAACAGTAGTTTAATTTAAATGTAAAATCTACTCAGTTAACTCACCTAGTAAGTTTTTCGTCATGGCTGATTTTATTTCACTTGATGTCAAATCTTTTGATAGTAAATAATGTAATTTTGCCAGTGCTGCCTCAATGGTCATATCTGATCCACTTATTACACCCGCTTGCTCAAGGGCATTGCCCGTAGCATAACCGCCCATGTTCACTTTTCCTTGGAAACACTGGGTTAAGTTGACGATAACAATGCCACGTTCATCTGCTTGCTTTAGCGTATCTAACAATGCTTTGTCTTGCGGTGCATTGCCAACACCAAAGGTTAATAATATTAATGCTTTAACGGGTTGCATTAAAATATTGGCAAAAATCTCAGTGGAAATACCTGGATAAAGCGTAATAACGCCAACTGGTTGCGGGCTAATGTTTATCACTTCAAGAGGCATCAGTGGCGCTTCGTTTGTTGGCTCGGTAATTTGGCCAGCACGGAGGTTTATTTTTATGCCAGCCTCAAGTAGCAACGGAAAGTTAGGTGATGCAAATGCATCAAAGCCGTCAGCATGGGCTTTGGTTGAACGATTACCTCTGAAGAGTTTGTTATTAAAGAATAAACAAACTTCAGCGACAGGATAGTTTGCTGCTATATATAACGAGTTTAGTAGGTTTGTTTGACCGTCTGAGCGAAGCTGTGCCAACGGGATCTGCGATCCTGTCACAATAACCGGTTTTGATAAGCCCTGTAGCATGAAAGATAAAGCAGAGGCGGTATACGCCATAGTGTCAGTACCATGCAAAATAACAAAACCATCATACTTGTCGTAATTCGCTTTGATGTCATTGGCAATCAATTGCCAATCAGTTGGCGCCATGTTTGATGAATCAATTAGCGGCGAGTATTCATTAATGACAAAGCTTGGCATTTCTTCATGATAAAACTCTGGCATAGATTTAACACAATCGGTTAAAAAACCAGCCACAGGTGCAAAGCCATTGTCTGTTTTGCGCATACCTATGGTACCGCCTGTGTAGGCGACGTATATAGAACGTTTTGTCATTGAAGTTGATTCTCAGCACTGGAAATTATCAGATCTGCAAATTATACGTCTTAGATTGATTAAAACCCAATAAAAATGCCCGCAAAGCGGGCATTTTTGAATAATATTCAATTTAATTGTTTTCTGTTAGCAATTAAATTGAGCTTATTAGCGATATAGAGTTAATAATTACAGTTTTCACAGTACAGGTACATGCCATTAGGGTCTTCAAACATTGAGAACTCTTCAACAACTGAAATCCACTGACTAAATAACTGTTCAAGTATCGGTGACTGAGTCGACGCTTGAGGCAAGTAAGCTGATGCTGAAGCCAGCATTTTCTGAACAAAGATTTCTTCAGTTGTGAGCTCTTGCTGAATGACCTTAGTATCAAATTTCTCAATTTCGGCTAAGGTTGCGGCTTTGGCTACTGCACTGTCAATATCACCAAGCTCATCAACTAAACCAAGTTCGACAGCGCGAGTCCCTGACCAAACACGGCCCTGTGCAATACGATCAACTTGCTCGAGAGTCATGTCACGCTCTTTGGCAACAAGAGAGATAAATTCATGGTAACCATGTTCAACGTGACGTTGAATAACGGCTGAGACATTAGGGTCCAGTGCACGAGTCGCTGAAATACCTGCCCATTCAGACGTCGATACGCCATCTGAATTTATGCCCCAGTTTGATAACACATTTTCAAATGTGGCAAACATACCAAAGATACCAATGGAACCGGTTAGGGTAGTAGGAGTCGCGTAGATATAATCTGCACTGGCTGAAATCCAATAGCCGCCTGATGCTGCAAGACTGCCCATACTGACGACAACAGGTTTACCTGCTTCTTTAAGCGCAATCACTTCTTGCCTGATCTTTTCAGAAGCAAATGCACTACCACCTGGGCTGTCGACGCGAAGTACTACTGCTTTTACTTTGTCATCAAAGCGCGCTTTTTTAAGTAGCGCGGAGGTACTTTCACCGCCAATTTGTCCAGCTTGTTGCTTACCATTTAAGATGTTGCCTTTAGCAACAATGATACCCACCGAGTCTTTTTCTATAAGACTTGGTATTGGTTGCACTGCAGCATGGTAGTCAGAGAAACTGATTTGTTTGAATGAATCACCTTCAGTATCTTGGCCTACTTTTTCTACCATGGCTAATCTAAAGGCTTCATCTGAAACAAGTTCGTCTACCCATTTCATCTTCAATGCTAACTGTGCAGAATCACCAGAAACTTTATCAAGCTCAGTTAAAAAACGTTGCGGATTTAATACAATATCGTTTTGGTCTATATTGCGGTTAGCAGCAACAGTAGATTCGTAGTTTTGCCAAATATCAGTAAGTAATGCGCTAGAGGCATCTTTAGCTGGTGCTGACATATCATCACGAATGAAAGGTTCAACCGCAGACTTAAAAGTACCAACACGGAAAACATGGGTGCTGACATTTAATTTTTCGAGTGCGGACTTATAAAACAAGCGGTAACTGCTAAGTCCCTCAAGGGAAACTGCACCTTTATTGTTTAAGTAAATACTGTCGGCATAGCTGGCAATAAAGTACTGGTTTTGCTCATAGGAATTACCAAAAGCAACAACAGATTTACCTGCGGCTTTAAATTCATTTAATGCATCGCCAATCGCAGTCATTTTACTGATCCCGCCAGCGCGTAAATTACCCACTTGTAATACGATGATCTGGATTCGAGGGTCTTGTGTTGCGCTGTTAATCACATAAATAATGTCAGAAAGCAGAACTTCACCTTCAGGATCATTACTTTTGCTTTGTTTAAACACCGCTTCAATCGGGTCTACATGGCGCTTTTGATCAACGATACTGCCAGCAAGGTTTAATACTAAGGCTGATTGATCTTCGACCACAATTTCGTCATCCGCACTCAACGCCACAATAATGATGGCTATGAACCCGAAAAAGATAAGGTTGAGGATGATTTTGCGAATACCGTTAATGGTTTTCCAAATCAGAGTAAAGATTCTTTTAATAAGTGATGGTTTGGCGGACATAGCCACTCCTATAACATTCTAATACTGTAATGCTAACTGATTATGTACAGCTTTGGGAAATTGAATTGTAACGGTTTTTAACAAGAGCCTTTGGAAAGCATTGAGCTTAAGTAACTCTCGTTGTATGCTAGTTTAAATCACTTGTTTAAAAAGGATGTTTGAATGTCGTTCCCACATTTATTAGAACCCTTAGATCTAGGCTTCACTCAGTTAAAAAACCGAGTGCTGATGGGCTCAATGCACACAGGTCTTGAAGAAGAAAAGGGCGGATTTGAGAAACTGGCTGCATTTTATAAAGAACGAGCAGCAGGTGGCTGCGGATTAATTGTCACTGGTGGTATTGCTCCAAATTTTCGTGGACGTTTAGCGCCACACGCTTGCCAGTTGAGTTTTCCTTGGCAGGTGAGTAAGCACCGTATCGTCACTGATGCAGTGCATGAAGCGGATGGCAAAATATGTATGCAAATTCTACATGCGGGTCGTTATGGCTATCATCCGTTTAGCCAAGCGCCAAGCAAAATAAAATCACCTATTACGCCGTTTACCCCATCAAAAATGTCAGGCAGACAAGTAAAAGGCACAATTGCTGATTACGCTAATAGCGCTAAGCTTGCTAGAAAAGCCGGTTATGATGGCGTTGAAGTGATGGGATCTGAAGGTTATCTGATTAACCAGTTCATTAGTTCTCGTACTAACAAACGTACAGATGAATGGGGTGGAAGTTTTGATAATCGTGCCCGTTTACCACTGGAAATCGTTAAAGCTATACGTGAAAAAGTAGGCAAAGACTTCATCATTATTTTTAGACTTTCAATGCTAGATTTAGTTGATAACGGCTCGACTTGGGAAGAAGTGGTTAAATTAGCTAAATGGTTAGAAAGCGCCGGTGTTTCAATTATTAACACGGGTATCGGTTGGCATGAAGCTCGTGTACCGACAATTTCTACCAGTGTCCCCCGTGGTGCGTTTTCATGGGTAACAGAAAAACTTAAGTCTGAAGTCTCCGTGCCGCTCATTGCAACTAACCGAATTAACACCCCAGAGATTGGTGAATCAATCATCGCATCTGGTCAGGCGGATATGGTATCAATGGCGCGTCCGTTCTTAGCTGATGCTGAATTTGTCAATAAAGCAGCTGCGGGCACCAGTGAACTTATTAATACCTGTATTGGTTGTAACCAAGCCTGTTTAGACCATACATTCGCGTTAAAACGAGCGACATGTTTAGTTAATCCGCGTGCGTGTTATGAAACGGAAATCAACTTTACTCCTACGACAAACAAAAAACGTTTAGCTGTGATGGGCGCAGGCCCTGCGGGTATGGCTTTCTCGGTTTATGCGGCATCGCGTGGTCATGAAGTCGTACTATTTGAGGCTAAATCTGAAGTCGGTGGTCAGTTTAATTTAGCGCGAAAAATCCCGGGTAAAGAAGAGTTTGATGAAACTATTCGTTACTTCACAAACCAAATGAAATTACATAATGTCGAACTACGCCTTAATACTCGTTTAGATTCAGAAGTGTTTATTAATGAACAATTTGATGAAGTCATCATTGCATCTGGAGTCGTTCCTCGTGCATTAGACTTACCAGGCTTTGATAACCCAAAAGTGGTTGATTATCAGCAAGTGCTAAAAGGCGAAGCCTATATTGGTGAAAGAGTTGCCCTGATCGGTGCAGGCGGTATTGGTTTTGATATTGCGCATTTCTTATGTGAGCAAGAATCAACAACATTGCAGCCTGATAAATGGTTAAAGCAATGGGGTATCGATAAAGAGTACCAGCATGCCGGTGGATTAACTGATGCAGTGCAACATAAGCCGCAGCGAGAAGTGTATTTACTGCAGCGCAAAACGACCAAAATGGGTAAAGGCCTTGGAAAGACGACTGGCTGGATCCATCGAAGTGTATTGAAACAACATCAAGTAAATATGAAAACTGGCGTCAGTTATGAAAAATTTGATGAGCAAGGCTTGCATATAAAAGTCGGTGAGCAGTCTGAAATTTTGGCTGTTGATAATGTTGTTCTATGTGCTGGACAAGAGTCTAATCGCTCATTGGTTGACGATATGAAAGCCACAGGGTTACCTGTTCATTTGATTGGTGGTGTTGATGTAGCGGCTGAACTTGATGCTAAACGTGCAATCCGTCAAGGCGCAGAGCTAGCGATGGCAATTTAATTTTTATTGTCAGTATTCAGTTCGACTGAAACTCAGTTTAGCTTTAAAAACCTAGCATTTTGCTAGGTTTTTTGCTTTGTTAGTCATTAAATGTTGATAACGATATTTTGCCATTAAACCTATCGTATAGGTAACACGGGGTGATTTGGATGAATCTTAATCTGCTAAAGCAATCTTTTGATCATTTTGTCCGCCATGATGATAAGGAACATAAAGTAAATATATGTTTCAACTCGCCATCAGTGCGAGCGTTTAATCAAATAAGAGCTGATGCTGGTTGGGGAGAAGTGGACCCAACACTGGCGCAAAACAGTTTGAATCAATCTTTATTTCATGTTTGCTTATATTGTGACAATAATTTAGCTGCTTATGGCAGGATTATTGGTGATGGAGCTTTGTTTTATTATGTACAAGATGTTGTGGTAAAAAACCATTATCAAGGTCAGGGCTTAGGGCATTTTATTATGGAACATATTCAATGTTATTTGGCTGATACGGTCTGCAATGGAGCGACTGTAGGATTATTATCTGTAAAAGGTAAAGAATCATTTTATCAGCGATACGGTTACCAAAACCGGGATGGTGAAGTTTTAGGACTTGGTATGTGTCAATTTTATTGATACTTTTCATTAATGTTATCAAAGATTTTAAGGGTATTGTAATGTCTAACGTTGTTATTACAGGGGCTAACCGAGGTATCGGTTTAGCTTTAGCACAACTATTTAAGCAACAAGGATGTAAGGTATTTGGCTTGTGTCGCCACACTTCTGATGAATTAGAAGCACTGGATATTAATGTGATTACACAAATTGATGTTGCGACAGATGAGGGGATTCATAATATGCACACTTCGCTTGCGGGTGTGGCTATTGATATTCTTATTTGCAATGCAGGTATTTTACGCGATGAGCAATTATCACATCTTAATTTAGATACCATCAGACAACAGTTTGAAGTCAATGCCGTCGCACCGCTTAGGGTTGTTGCTTCACTGCAAAATCAACTTAATCCGGGCAGTAAAGTTGCGATGATCACTTCTCGTATGGGCTCTATTGAAGATAATACTTCTGGCGGACGTTATGGTTATCGCATGTCGAAAGCGGCATTAAATGCGGCCTCAATGTCGTTAAGTCATGATCTTGCTGATAAAAATATAGCTGTTGGTATTTATCATCCAGGCTACGTGCAGACTGATATGGTTAACCATGGTGGGGATATCTCAGCAGTTGAATCAGCAAGTCGGATTGTTGGGCTGATTAATGACTTGAATATGGCATCTTCTGGTGTGTTTAAACACTCTAATGGTCAAACATTGCCTTGGTAATGGGTTATTCAATATTCTAATAAATAGGGAGCAGTGCTCCCTTTTTTATTGCTTAGATGACAGAACGTTTGCTACACCGTGAAAAGTCATTAATTAAGATTGTTATTCTAAGTAACCATTAAAAGTGTAATTAACTGCTTGCTTAATGTACTACTTAAGTTTGAATTTAAGTTTAATTACAGATTGATTGCTTATTCTTGAAGGCTAAAAAATATATTAAGCAGATTCGAGTGGGTTTTCTGTGTAATGATAATTATATCATTGGCATAGAGATTTGCCGAAAACTGACAAGGTAGGAAGTGATGACAATAAAAAGTGAATCTGCAGAAAAAGCGCCTGGCTTTTTAGGTAGAGCTTTAGATGGTATTGAGCGAGTGGGTAATAAATTACCTGATCCAGCGATGTTGTTTTTAATTTTGATGTTTGCTGTGTGGGGGATTTCAGCGCTGCTTTCAGGCGTGAGTTTTGAAGCGATAGATCCTCGTACAAACAGTCCTATTGAAGTGAATAACTTATTGAGCGCAGATGCGTTAACCCATTTTTTAACCTCAATGGTAACTACTTTTACCGCATTTGCGCCATTAGGTGTTGTGTTAGTTGCCATGCTGGGTGTGGGTATTGCTGAGCAATCTGGCTTTATTAATACTGCATTAAAGCAAATGCTAAAAGTTACACCCGCTAAGTTCCTGACGCCAGCTGTCGTACTTGTGGGGATTATATCTCATACTGCTACAGATGCAGGTTATGTAGTGGTTATTCCTTTAGCAGGGGTTATTTTCTTTACGGTTGGCCGCCATCCATTAGCGGGTATTGCGGCAGCGTTTGCGGGCGTTTCAGGTGGATTTTGTGCCAACTTTATCCCATCAGGTATCGACCCATTATTGCAAAGTTTTACTCAGTCAGCAGCGCAAATTGTCGACCCTGATATCCAAGTAAACCCTCTGAATAACTGGTTTTTTGCTGCGTCTTCTTGTATTCCTATTACGTTAGTTATTTGGTATTTAACCGATAAAATCTTAGAGCCTAGATTGAATAAATCTCATAAAGTTAACCGTGATGAAGTTGACTTACCCAAGATGGATCAAGCTAGTGCGAAAGAAATGAAAGCTTTTAGGATTGCTTCGGCTGTGATGTTAGCTGCAATTATAGGTTTCTTTTCACTCGCCATTCCAGAAACGTCGACATTACGAGATGCTAATGGATCACTTACCAGTTTTAGCGCACCGCTAATGCAATCGATTGTTCCGCTAATCTTTATCTTCTTTATGTTGCCGGGTTTAGTTTATGGTTACATGACTGGAAGCTTCAAAACTTCAGCAGATGTTGTACAAGCCATGTCTAAGTCAATGAGTGGTATGTCTCACTATATTGTGATGGCATTTTTCTGTGCACAGTTTGTAGCAGCATTTTCAGCATCGAACTTAGGCGCATTAATTGCCGTTGAAGGCGCTGGTGGGCTTAAAGCCTTAAACCTACCTGCAGAAGTGACTGTGGTAGGTATGATCTTACTAGTGGGCTTCGTTAACTTGTTTGTGGGTTCTTCATCTGCTAAATGGGCGTTGATTGGTCCAGTGCTCGTGCCTATGTTGATGCAACTTAATATCAGCCCTGATTTATCTCAAGCGGCTTACCGTATTGGTGATTCAAGCTCCAACATTATTACCCCGTTAATGCCTTACTTCCCATTAGTTGTTGTTTATTGTCAACGCTATGTGAAGGGGATTGGGATAGGTACGCTCATTTCAATGATGCTACCATTTAGCTTGGCGCTACTGTCGATTTGGAGTGCGTGGTTATTAATTTATTGGTCAATTGGATTCCCATTAGGATTAGGTGCTAGCTACACTTACGGCTAAGACATTCAGTACAGAACCTTAAAACAAAGAAAGGACTGCATTTGCAGTCCTCTCTTTTATTTTATTGTTATATTTTAACGAGTTCTAAGCTTGTTGTAGCCTTTGTTCTATATATTGATCAATGACTGTTTCCAATAAATCTAAAGGCATTGCACCATTTTTCAGCACCGCATCATGAAACTCACGTATATCATATTTATCCTGGAGTTTATCTTGAGCTTTTTGTCGCAGCTCTAGAATTTTCATCATGCCAACTTTGTAAGATGTCGCTTGGCCTGGCATGACAATATAGCGTTCAATTTCTGATATGACATCACGCTCCGCACGGCCAGTATTAGCGCTCATGTATGCTATCGACTCTTCTCGAGTCCAGCGTTTGTGATGCAAGCCAGTATCGACGACAAGGCGAACGGCACGTAATAACTCATCTGTTAAGCGGCCTATGTTATCTGCTGGTGTGTTTTGAAAACCTTGCTCATAAGCTAAACGCTCAGCATATAATGCCCAACCTTCTGAGTAAGCTGTAAAAGGAGCAAATCTGCGCAACAAAGGCATACCTTCAAGTTCCATAGCAATAGATACTTGAAAGTGATGTCCTGGAATGCCCTCATGGTAGGCTAATGTACGCATCGCATATTTAGGTGAGGTCTTTATATCATATAGATTTGCAAAGAAACGCCCTGGGCGACTGCCATCTAATGAGGGGCCTTGATAATAAGCTCCTGGTGCTGTTTTTTCTTTAAACTCAGGTATTCTAACCACTTCCATGCCAGCTTTTGGGCGAATGTTAAAACTGTCATCTAGACCGTCATTAATTTCATCCAGTATGGTTTGGTAGTCGACGAGGATTTGAGCTCTACCTTCATCACTGTCTTCATAATAATATTCTGGTTTATCAGAAAACGTGTTCATTGCTGCAAGGTAGCCATCACTGGTATCAATGCCTTCTTGCTCAAATAAAACTAACATTTCTGCTTGGATACGCGCGACTTCGGTTAAACCCAATTCATGAATATAATCAGGGGTGTAATCTGTTGTAGTAAATAGCTTTAAAGCTAACGCATAGGCTTGCTCGCCTTGAGGTAAATGCCAATATCCATCGTCAGTGCCAGCCTTGGGTTTTAATGCTTCAAAATAATTGATGAATAAATCATAGGCGGGATATATTGAATCTATAATCGCTTGCTCTGTTTGCGCAAGTAGTCTAGCTTTTTCAGCGTCTGATATTTCTTCAGTCGCATCAAATTTTGTTACAAGCGAAGTATAAAGAATATTTTCATTTGCAGGTGTTGCAACAAAACCATGCATTTCATCAAGCACTCGCTGAATCACAAAGCGTGGCGGAATGATATTGCGATCTTCACGCTCTTGAAGTGCTAATAGGTATTGTGAAAATTTGCGGTTTAGTTCACCCATTCTTGAAAGATAGTTTTCGGCATCTTCAACTGTGGCCACTTGATGTGATGACTCCATAAAACTTGGGAAGCCACTTTGAATGCCAAACATTTGATTTGCCGGATAGGTGTGATACTGAAACTTGTCGAAATCATCGATAAGACCTGTCAAATATAGGGCTATTTGTTTCGATATAAGCTGATTTTCATCTAAATTATTATCTTCATATTGATGCAAGCCATCACGAAAGCTTTTCATTTCATCAAACATGGCTTTGCTGTTAGATGGATCGACATCATCAAGGTGAGCATTATGTCCTTTTATACCAACTGACTCGAGAAATCCAAGAGAGGTTAACCCTTCAGGATCTTTAAAAGCCATCTTAACCATTTGGCGATCTAGATAAGATCTAAACATAAATGGTTTATCGGCATACCACTCATGGGCAGCGAAACTCGCACCAATAGTGGCAACACCTAACGTGCCAAGTCCTAACCATTTCAATGATTTTTTAATCATGATTGTCCCTATTTATTGTTGTTTTAATCCATTTTAGATAATGATTTAATCTTATTTTACGCCAGTGGATATTAACAACTAACTAACATAAGTCGAAGTTATTGAACACTAAAAGTGTAAAATTGTATGCCAAAGATGAATATTAGCTGATTGCTAATAACTTTTTGCTTAGTACTTAAGCTTGTAAACAGCAGGTATTTTGAGCTGAAGACGAGCGGATTAAATACAACTATTTTTCATGGCAGGTTATGAAGGATTTTGAAGGGTTATGACAATGCTGAATCTACACTCGCCACATAATGGATGTATATATATGGCGAGTTTATTTTATCAAGTTGTAATGAGCATTAACTGCGGAGCAATATTCATCCATGCATCGATTAAGAGGCGTTAAGTTCACTGAAAGTATGCAAATCCCTCTTTGTTGGCTGCTCACCTAATTGATTGATCCGTTTAATCTCACTGAAAATTAATGGTGACAAAATAATACACAAAGCGATATTAGATAAGGGCACTGATAACCAAATGCCATTAACCCCAAGTAAATAAGGTAGCATTAATAGAAAGGGTATTTGAATTAACATATTACCCAATGAAATCGTTAATGAACGACCGCCTTGGTTAACTGCCATAAAATACATGGTAGCGATAAAAATAAGTCCATCTAACACCAAAGCAAATAAATGTAATCTCATCCCTATCAAGGTTTCAGTCATTAAAGCTTGGTCTTGACTGCTAAAAAAACCGATAACAAACTCAGGGAGTACATTGATAAAAGTCACTGTTGATACGGCTAATACCATAATGACTTTAACAGCGAGTTTTACCGTCGCTTTGATATTGCTGACTTCTTTTGCGCCGTAGTAGTAACTCACAGGTGGTTGCATACCGCTTGCAATACCTTCAGCTAGTAAAAAGAAGGTGGTAGCCACGTATCCTACGATGGCAAAAGCGGCAACATGTACAGCAGAGCCGAACTTCATGAATAAATAGTTGTGCAATGCAATAATAAAACTGAAGTATAAAAACATAAACAAACTGGAGCTACCGAGCACAATGATATGTTTCATTTGAGAAAAGCAAATAGAACTTAGATTAAGTTTGGCTTTTGTATTGGCTTTTGATGAGAAAAAGTAACTGAAACCGAGTACCACCACTACCGCTTGTGACACTAATGTCGCAATCGCTGCGCCCTTTAAGCCCAATGGATAGACGGCAATTAACAAATAATCTAATGCAATATTTAGCGTGGCACCAACGATTAAAAGCTTTGTGGCAAGACCTGGGTTTTCATCGTTTCGTACTAATAGCGGTAAAGCTGTTGCCGCTGCAGTAAAGAATGCACCATAAGCAAATACTTCTATATAGTCCATTGCCATGGTGTAGTTAGCGCCGCTAGCTGACTGTAACAATAATAACGATTCACCCCATAGTTGAATGAATACGGCAGCAGCAATACTTAACAACACAATTAGTGCGATGGCATTATTTAATACACGCTGTCCGTCTTCGGGTTTATTTTCGCCACGGCTGATGGATAATAAACTACCACCGCCCATGCCAATCATCATTCCAACACCGGCGATACAGCAGATTACTGGCCAAGCCATGTTGATCCCAGCTAAACCTTCAAAACCCACATAGTGACCAACAAAAATGCCATCAATAATCTGATATAAGCCGCTGACGAGCATAGCAGCAATAGAAGGGATGGCATATTTCCAGAAATGCTGGCTGACCGTCAAACTTGATGGTTTTGAAATAAGGTTAGACATTCTACACACTCAAATAAATTTACAGACTTAATGTTGTCCATTATGGCTATTTATAAGATAGAATAAAGTTAGTATCTATCCGATTTTCGGATAGTATTTTAGCGGGAGTCAACATGAACTGGTCTATAGAACAGTTACAAGCATTTGTTGCAGCGGCGAATATGGGATCATTTTCCTCTGCTGCGCGTTCATTAGGTAAAGCGCAGTCTCGCGTAAGTACTGCGGTAGCCAATTTAGAAATAGATTTAGGTTTTAAACTCTTCGATAGAACAGGGCGTATGCCAGTACTTACCGAGCAAGGCGAACAGATGTTCATCGAAGCGAAAGCAGTACTAGCACAATGTGAACGATTAAATTCACGTGCAATGACAGTGCAAACAGAGGATGAGCTTGCATTGACTATTGCTATTGACGAAGCTGTACCAATTTCTACATTTGAAGCTTTTTTTGATAAAACGGCCAATACATTCCCTTTGTTAAAACTGACTATTTTGAATGGTTCAAGAGATGACATTGCTCAATGGGTTGATGATGGCAAAGCAGATTTAGGTATTTTGTTTCGCAATGAACAACTCTGTGAGCGACTTGAGTTTTTTAGCATAGACAGTTTTCATCAATCTTTGATTGTTTCGGTAAATCATCCGCTAGCAAATGTTGCGACTCCCAATATCGCTGAACTGAATCAGTATCGACAGTTGGTTATATGTGATTTACAAACCCAGAGTAAGCCCATTTCGGCAAACTGTTGGCATGTTGATAGCTATTACTATATTACGTCTTTGGTCATAAGAGGTTTAGGTTGGGCGCTAGTGCCTGAGCACATTGCTGACTCGTCTTGGTATTCTGGTGAAATTAAAGAATTGAGTTGTTATCACATTCCAGATTCGTTATTGATTGAAATGGGATTGGTAAAGCGTCGCGATAAAGGGGCGGGTAATATTATGAATTGGATGTTTGGTGAAGTTGATAAAATGTTTAATGAGGCAAAGAAAGCCAAAGGTTAGTGCTTTTTTGAGACAACTCACCTTAGCTTAATCTAAGAAAACCACAGACTTGTTATGTTGAACATATAAGTTACTGGGCTCATCTGTGGTCAAATCTAGATCTAGATTTGTATCAGGTACGCAGCAACAAGGTAAGCATTCATCTTGTTTTAGCTCAATCAGTGGCTTAGTAAGGTAACGAACGCTACCTTTGTTGACCTTGGTTTTACAAGCGCCACAAAACCCATTTCTACATTCAGAGAAAATATTTACTTTTTTAGTTTCTAATACTTCAAGTAGTGTGTGTTGCTGCTGGTTGAACAGCAACACTGGTTCGCCATTTAAACTGACAATGGGCGCTTTTTTAAAATTGTGCTTATAGGTCAAAATCAGAGAACTCATCACTGTCGACTGCAGAGTCAATCTGTCCCACTAAGTATGATGAAACTTCAACTTCCTGCGGCGCTACTTGAACAGCGTCACTTTCTAACCAGTTTTTCATCCAAGGTAGTGGATTAGTTTGCTCTGGGTAGGGTTGCGGTAAGTTAACAGCTTTCATACGTTGGTTGGTTATGTACTCAACATACTGACATAAAATTTGTTCATTTAAGCCAATCATTGAACCATCTTTGAATAGGTATTGTGCCCATTCTTTTTCTTGTTCAGCCGCTTTATAAAAAATATCGTAGGCTTGATCGTGACATTCTTTAGCGATTTCGCCCATTTCAGGATCATCTTTACCACCTTGCATGATATTCACTATGTGCTGCGTACTATTTAAGTGCAATGCTTCATCGCGAGCAATTAAGCGAATAATCTTAGCATTACCTTCCATCAACTTACGTTCCGCGAAAGCAAATGAACAGGCAAAACTGACATAGAAACGAATCGCTTCTAAAGCGTTGACTGACATCATGCACAGGTAAAGTGATTTTTTAAGGATACGAGAGCTAACAGCTATCTCTTTACCATTAATGGTGTGCGTGCCTTCACCATGCAGATTGAATACTTGAGTTAACTCAATGAGGTCATCATAGTACTGAGCAATATCACCAGCACGTTTCAGAATTTCTTCGTTCACAACGATATCGTCAAATACAACCGAAGGATCGTTAACGATGTTACGAATAATATGGGTATACGAACGTGAGTGAATGGTTTCTGAGAATGACCAAGTTTCAATCCAAGTTTCTAATTCAGGTAACGACACTAACGGCAAAAGGGCAACGTTTGGTGAACGGCCTTGAATAGAATCAAGTAACGTTTGGTATTTAAGGTTTGAGATGAAAATGTGCTTTTCATGCTCAGGCAAACTTTGATAATCGATTTTATCTTTACTTACATCTACTTCTTCTGGGCGCCAGAAAAAAGATAATTGCTTTTCAATTAACTTTTCAAAAACTTCATATTTTTGTTGATCGTAACGCGCAACATTAACTGATTGGCCCATGAACATTGGTTCGTTCATTGGATTGTTCGGTGTTTGACAAAAAGTAGAGTAAGCCATTTATATATCCCAAAAAAGCGGGGAAAGCCCCCGCAATTATATGCTAATTATTGATTAAATTTTACAAGCGCCGCCGGCACAATCGTCATCTTCTTTTTCGACTACAGTAATGTCGTCTAAGTTGTCTGATGCACCATCACGAGTGTTGTGATAGTAAAGGGTTTTTACCCCTAACTTGTAGGCTGTAAGCAAATCTTTAAGCAAGGTTTGCATTGGTACTTTTTGACCGTCAAAGCGAGTAGGGTCGTAGTTAGTGTTGGCGGAAATTGCTTGGTCGATAAACTTCTGCATAATCCCGACTAATTCTAAATAACCGTTATTGTTCGGCATATTCCAAAGCAATTCGTACTGATGCTTAAGCTCATCAAAATCTGGTACTACTTGCTTTAACTGACCGTCTTTACTTGCTTTAACGCTGATTAATCCACGTGGTGGTTCAATACCGTTGGTCGCGTTAGAAATCTGCGAAGAGGTTTCTGAAGGCATCAATGCTGACAACGTTGAGTTACGTAAACCGTACTCTTTAATGTCGCTACGTAATCCTTCCCAATCCATGTGTAATGGTTCATCACAGATTTTGTCTAAGTCACGTTTGTAAGTATCAATTGGCAAGATACCTTCTGCATAAGTCGTTTCGTTAAATAACGGACATGCACCTTGCTCTTTGGCTAAGTTCATTGACGCTTTCAATAAGTAGAATTGAATTGCTTCAAAGGTTTTGTGAGTCAAGTTGTTACCTGAGCCATCAGAATATTTCATGCCATTCTTTGCTAAGTAATTTGCAAAGTTAATTACACCTATACCTAGCGTACGACGATTCATTGAACCAAGTTGCGCAGAGATAATTGGGTAATCTTGGTAATCGAGTAAGTTATCCAAAGCACGAACGGCTAAATCAGCTAAAGGCTCTAGCTCTGATAAATCATTGATTGCGCCAAGGTTTAGCGCTGAAAGAGTACAAAGGGCAATTTCACCATTTGGATCTTCAATGTTTTTCATTGGCTTAGTTGGCAAGGCAATTTCTAAACAAAGGTTAGATTGTTTGATTGGTGCAACTTTCGGATCAAACGGGCTGTGGGTATTACAATGGTCAACATTTTGAATGTAGATACGGCCAGTGGAAGCACGTTCTTGCATCATTAGTGAAAATAATTCAACTGCTTTAATCTCTTTACGACGAATGCTAGTGTCAGCTTCATACTGCAAATAAAGGCGTTCAAACTCAACTTGGTCAGCAAAGAATGCATCGTACAAACCAGGGACATCAGATGGGCTGAATAAGCTGATGTTTTGTGACTTAATTAAACGCTGATACATCAGCTTGTTTAATTGCACACCATAATCAAGGTGACGAACACGGTTATCGTCAACACCACGGTTATTTTTCAGTACCAGCAGAGATTCAACTTCTAGATGCCAAATTGGGTAGAACAAGGTTGCTGCACCGCCACGGACACCGCCTTGAGAACATGACTTAACGGCTGTTTGGAAATATTTGTAAAATGGTAAGCAACCAGTGTGGAATGCTTCTCCACCACGAATTGGGCTTCCTAATGCACGAATACGCCCAGCGTTAATACCAATACCAGCACGTTGGCTAACGTATTTAACGATTGAAGAGGCTGTAGCATTGATTGAATCTAAGCTGTCATCACATTCAATTAATACACAAGAGCTGAACTGACGAGTCGGCGTACGTACACCAGCCATAATCGGCGTAGGTAATGAAATCTTAAAAGTAGAAACCGCATCATAAAAGCGCTTGATGTAGTCAAGGCGGGTTTCTTTTGGATACTTAGCGAATAAACATGCAGCGACCAAAATATAAAGGAACTGGGCACTCTCGTATATTTCGTTAGTCACACGGTTTTGTACTAGATACTTACCTTCTAACTGCTTAACTGCAGCATATGAAAAGTTCATATCACGCCAATGATCCATATAGCCGTCAAGAATGGTTAATTCTTCAGCTGTGTAGTCTTCAACGATGTGCTTATCGTATTTACCGATTTCTACTAAACGGTTAACTTGGTCGACTAACTTTGGAGGCTCAAATTGGCCAAAGGCTTTTTTACGAAGATGGAAAACAGCTAAGCGTGCAGCAAGAAATTGATAATCTGGCGATTCTGGAGAAATTAAATCCGCAGCGGCTTTAATAATAGTTTCATGAATAGCTTCAGTTGGAATACCATCAAAAAACTGCAGGTGTGATCGTAATTCTACTTCAGAGACTGATACGTTATTCAGTCCTTTTGCTGCCCATTCGATAACGCGATGAATTTTGTCTAAATCGATTGTTTCGCGCTCGCCACTACGTTTAGTGACTGTCATATTGCTGTTCATTAAAAAGAGACCTTGGTTCTATATTTATTGGTGTAATTTATTATTTGGATCTTGTTTAACCGTACTGCTTACGATCGCCAATAAATCACATTACGTTCCCTTGTAAGTCGATCATCCAAAAGCATTTACAACATTAAATTTACAAAAATACTAGTGATACAGCGAGATACTGAGCTTTTTAAGCTAGTGTCTCGTGGTGATGTCATACACAAGATATGGTGTTTTTAAATTTGATACATACAAGATAGTGAGGTTGGCGTACTTTTGCAAGCAAGATTTTACTGAATAACTTGTGGATATCTTATGTATAGTGAAACAAGTTAGTAAAAGCTAACCTGCTAACGCAAATTACGCTTTGAATAATTAGGTTAGGTTAAATTTTGAACGAAGAACGAGTTCGGTTTGATCGCTACAATATTCAGCGATCAATTGTTTTGTTGAAAAAATAGTTTGATCTTTATAGAAAGGTTTTGCTAAGCCAAACTGGTATTATTTAATTCATTAAAACACTGTCAAAAATAGTCTTAAATACGGTAAGCGAATTAAATAGCCCCCTAGTTTTAGAGAAGAATGTTTAGAGAACAGTATTTAGAAAGTATTGCTGGAGTGCAGGAACTGATTCGAATTCAAGTTGGCTTGGCCATTGTGACGGTGTATCAGATTCAGACAAATAGCCCCACAATGCCGTCCCACCAATCATACCTGCTTTTTCTGCCGCGACTAAGTCACGCTCAGCGTCACCAAGGTATAAGATCTGCTCTGGTAGACAGTCAATTTGTTGAGCGGCTAATAGCATTGGCGCAGTATGTGGTTTTGGATATTGAGTTGAGTCACCGCTAATTACCGTTTTGGCCCTTTTAGTCAGCCCTAAAGCACAGACTAGAGGGCGAGTAAACTTAGCTTGCTTATTAGTTACGATCCCAAATGGGATATTATGACTATCTAATAAAGTGAGGAAGGCTTCGAACCCTTGAAATAATTTCGCTTTCTCACCATTGACTAGTTTGTAGTAGGCCAATAAGGATTGTTGAATTTCAAATTGAGATGCTTCATCAAGGTGTGGCACTCCGGCTTTAACCAGTGCCAAACTTCCATGAGAAGCTGAGTAACGTAATTCATCAACGCTTTTAGACTCAATGCCGCGTTCTTGTAGGCTTAAATTTAATGCATGAATCAAATCTGGGGCGGTATCAGCAAGAGTACCATCTAAATCAAACAACACTGCTTTAATCGAATTCATACATCCCTTAGATACGTAATCGACACTTTATCAATGAGCAAAACGGATTAGCACTCTTTGTCAAAGCTAATTCTACCAACGAAGCATTTTGCCTCTGGCAGCACCGTATTTGATGCTACCCATGAAAACTATTAATTAGTCAGCCACTTTTTGAGTGGCAATCATATAATTAACGTCAACTTTATTAGTGTACTTATATACACCCGATAATGGGTTATGGGTAATGCCTAGGGCATCACGACAAATTAAATCTGTTTTATCCACTAAATTTATTAACTCAGATGGTTTAATAAACTTACTGTGATCGTGTGTGCCGACTGGCAGCATTTTTAATACATATTCAGCACCTACAATGGCTTGTATATAAGACATCATATTGCGGTTAATGGTTGAGAAGAACACATAACCTTCAGGTTTTACCATGTCACAACAGGCTTGAATCACAGATAATGGGTCAGGGACGTGCTCAAGCATCTCCATACAAGTGACAACATCGTATTTAGCAGGGTTTGCACCAGCATGCTCTTCAGCTGTCATTGTGTCGTAATCCACTGTCACGCCTGTTTCTAATGCATGCAGCTTTGCCACTTCTATTTGGGCTTCACCCATATCAAGCCCAGTCACTTTCGCGCCTATTTTTGCCATGCTTTCAGACAAAATGCCACCACCGCAACCAATATCAACGACTGTTTTACCAAACAAACCACCACAGGTTTGGTCGATATAATTTAATCGCAATGGGTTCAGCAAATGTAAAGGTTTAAAGTCACCATTTGGATCCCACCAAGACTCAGCCATATTGGCAAATTTTTCGATTTCTTGATGATCAACATTTTGTTGAGTGGTGTGTTCTTGATTCGACATTGCAAGGACCCATGATTTATTAGTGATTATTGCATGCATTATAACCATCCGTTGCAATAAACATAGTGAGATGAAACAAGATTCATTTCTAGTTGGTTATATATTCAACACTATTTGTAGATAAAAAGGACATCCGATATTTGTTAAACCATTTTCGTAATTTAAATAGTAGAGAAACCTAAACAATATTGACTTATTCTTGCTGTTTTTATTCAGTTTTTCACTTGCTTTAACTTTTCGTTGTCCTAGGGTCTAGCCACTTTTTATATCTGTGTTAGAATGCCAAATCACGTTTTTGAGCTACACAATAAAATGGAATAATTATTGTGCGCTAATTTTAGGGGAACGAGCAGTTTATGACTGATCTGGCATCATCAATTTCGCCAATTAACATCGAAGACGAACTAAAAAATTCTTATTTAGATTATGCAATGAGTGTAATCGTAGGTCGTGCATTACCCGACGTTCGTGACGGTTTAAAACCGGTTCACCGTCGTGTGCTTTTTGCAATGAACGAATTAAAGAACGACTTTAATAAGCCTTATAAAAAATCAGCTCGTGTTGTTGGTGACGTAATCGGTAAGTATCACCCACATGGTGACTCTGCTGTATACGATACAATCGTACGTATGGCTCAGCCATTCTCTATGCGTTATACGCTTGTTGACGGCCAAGGTAACTTTGGTTCAGTTGATGGCGATTCTGCAGCAGCAATGCGTTATACAGAAATTCGCATGGAAAAATTGGCTCATTCATTATTAGCCGATTTAGAAAAAGAAACAGTAGATTATGTACCTAACTATGATGGTACTGAGTTTATTCCTGCTGTACTACCAACGCGTGTACCGACATTATTAATTAATGGTTCTTCTGGTATCGCTGTTGGTATGGCAACCAATATACCTCCTCACAACATTTCTGAAGTGATCGGTGGTTGCTTAGCGTTAATTGAAGAGCCAAGTCTTTCAATTGAACAGCTAATGGAACACATTCCAGGTCCTGACTTCCCAACAGCAGCGTCTATCAATGGCCGTAAAGGTATCATTGATGCATACAAAACTGGCCGTGGCCGTGCTGTTATGCGCTCAAAAGCTGCAGTTGAAGAAGAGAATGGCCGTGAACGTATTATCGTTACTGAAATTCCTTATCAGGTTAACAAAGCGCGTTTGATTGAAAAAATCGCTGAGCTTGTAAAAGATAAGAAAATAGAAGGTATCAGTGGCTTACGCGACGAGTCTGATAAAGACGGTATGCGTATTGTTATTGAAATTAAACGTGGTGAAGTTGGCGAGGTTGTACTTAATAACCTATACGCTCAAACTCAAATGCAGTGCTCTTTTGGTATTAACATGGTTGCGTTGACAAATGGTCAACCAAAACTGTTTAACTTAAAAGAAATGCTTGAGTGTTTCATCCTTCACCGCCGTGAAGTCGTTACACGTAGAACCGTATTTGAATTACGTAAAGCACGTGAACGTGCACATATCCTAGAAGCACTTGCTATTGCATTGGCTAACATTGATCCAATCATTGCGTTAATTAAGGCTTCACCAACTCCTGCAGAAGCTAAGGTTAAATTAGTAGAGCAAGGTTGGAAGCTAGGAAATGTACAAGGTATGCTTGAAAAAGCAGGTGATGATGCAGCTCGTCCTGAGTGGTTAGAGCCAGAATTTGGTATTCGTGATGGCGAATACTTCTTAACTGAGCAGCAAGCACAGGCAATTCTAGAGCTTCGTTTACATCGCCTAACGGGCCTTGAACATGAAAAAATTCTTGCTGAATATGAAGAGTTACTCGAGTTCATTGCAGGTCTATTGTTTATTCTACGTAGCCCTGAACGCTTGATGGAAGTCATCAAAGAAGAGTTAGAAGAGATTCTAGAACAATACGGTGATGCTCGTCGTACTGTGATTAATCAAAACGAAGTTGATATGAGTCTTGAAGACTTAATTAACGAAGAAGATGTCGTGGTGACACTATCACACATGGGTTACGCTAAATATCAGCCATTGACTGATTACCAAGCGCAGCGCCGTGGTGGTAAAGGTAAAGCTGCAACGAAAGTGAAAGATGAAGATTTCGTTGAAAAACTGCTTGTTGCCAATACTCATGACACGATTCTATGTTTCTCTGACTTCGGTAAAATGTACTGGCTTAAAGTTTACCAGTTACCGTTGGCAAGCCGTACAGCGCGTGGCCGTCCAATCATTAACTTGTTACCGCTTTCTGATGGTGAACGTATTACTGCGATTCTACCTGTGCGTGAATATGCTGATGATAAGTTTATTGTTATGGCTACCGCTCACGGTACCGTTAAGAAAACAGCATTAACTGCTTATAGTAATCCTCGTGCAAACGGTATTATTGCAGTTAACCTAAAAGATGATGATCAGTTAATTGGTGTTGATATTACTAATGGTAGTGATGACATCATGCTGTTCTCGAATGAAGGTAAAGTTGTTCGCTTTAACGAGAAAGTACGTGATTCTGAAACGGGTGAAGTGAAGAAAGATCCTGAGACTGGTGAAGATCTGATTGCTATCCGTCCAATGGGTCGTACGGCAACGGGTGTTCGTGGTATCAAACTTGAAGATGGTCAAAAAGTTGTTTCAATGATCATTCCTAAAGAAGATGGCTCTATTCTTACGGTAACTGAAAATGGTTACGGTAAGCGTACAGACCTATCTGAGTACCCAGCTAAGAGCCGTGGCACTAAAGGTGTTGTTTCAATCAAGGTGAGTGAGCGTAACGGTGCAGTCGTTGGCGCTGTTCAGGTGACTGAATCTGAAGAAATCATGCTGATTAGTAACAAAGGTACTCTGGTACGTACTCCTTCTAACGGTGTTTCATTGATTGGTCGTAACACACAAGGTGTGACAATCATTCGTACTGCTGAAGATGAAAAAGTAGTCGGTTTGCAAAGACTTGATGAAATTGAAGTCCCAGAAGAAGAGTTTGTTGAAGGCGAAGAGTCTGAAACAGCTGCAGTAGAAAATACTGCTGACGATGCGACTGATACACCAGAAGCAGATGCTTAATCGAGTTATTTGCTGAAACAAAAAAAGGATGCCAATGGCATCCTTTTTTATTGGTTCTTTTTTATAATCGATAACGTTAAACTTAGCGTAAACACAGCTTTAGTGTTTTTAATTATAGGTTTGTAAATTGTCTCAAACTACAGTGTCTGGTTTGGTGTTGCTTACTTACCTACTTAATGCGTAAATGGCTACAGCTATTCGCTGTCACAAATATTCTCCACACGATGGATTAACTTGTTTAAGACAGCTTGATGACTTAACTTAACTTAACTTAATTTAGTTCAGCTCAGTTCTATTCAGTTTTAGTTCGCTGATGTATTACTGGCGAGGACATCTGCACGTTTAAATGTATCACGCCAAAATGCCGAACTGAGTTTAGCAATAACCCTTGATTCTCCATTAAGCAACATTGCCATACCGATATTTAATTCAGGTGAGTAGGAGACTTCGGCAACATAACCAGCCACCCAGCCAGCATGATAGATTAATGGTCTACCCTCAAATTCATAAACCCGCCAACCTTTACCGTAATGAGCATTATCTAGATAAGTTCTCCAATCGCGGCGGCGTAGTTCTTTTGTTGTTCTAACACCTGGGGTAGTAACATCTTTAATCACACTGTTGGACAGCACCCCTGGGTTTTCACCTAGGTTGGCAATTAGCCATTTTGACATATCTGTAATGCTGGCATTTACACCAGCAGCAGGCGCTAATTTGTAATAGTTGGGTTTTACTTTTACTTTTCTGAACCCTGATTTCGTTTTTACGTGTGGTTCAGCGCGATTACTTTGTTGATCGAATGCGTCATAACCAATGGATGCTGACTTCATATCTAAAGGTGAAAATATCTTATTTTGCAGTAAAGATTCATAAGATTGCCCCGATTGTTGTTCTATTGCGTCTTGAATAAACGAAAATGCTACATTCTGGTAGCTGTAACAGACACCAGGAGAACACATCGGGGTGAGCTCAGAGAATTTGTTGATAATTCTTTCCATGCCCACATTGGCATTGATTAAATTATCATAGCTATTTGGCATCAAGCCGGTACTTTGTCCAATGATATGACCGAGATTGATTTGCTGCGCTTTTTGTTTGTCGGCAAGGGTAAACTCTGGCAAGTAGCTTTTGATCGGCTGTTGCCAATTTAATTTTTTCTCATTGACCAACATACTGGCTAACGTGCCAGCAAAAGTTTTAGATACAGACGCTAATCTAAATACAGTGTCTGCATTGACATTCAAACTGCCGCCTTTTGTTCGTTTACCATATGTACTGAGTTTCAGCACTTTGTCGCCCTCAACTATCACAAATGCGCCACCTGGCACTTTGCTTGTTTTAAGCTGTTGATGAAAACGCTGTTTAAAGCTGTCGGCTAAAGGAGAATAGTCAGATTGCTCTGCAGCTATTAAGGAAGTAGGGAGCAAACTAACAAAAGATACAGCGCCTAAAAATAATATAGGTTTTAAAAACATGTACAGTTCCAATGACCGTTAATACGGTTTATTTATTATTGTGTTGACGTCTATAACTAAAAAGGACGTTTGTTACTCATTTGTATACAAGTATTGTTGTTTAATTTAATGATATTTACTAGTGACTCGTCATGTAAATTCATAAAATCTGTTTCATTTTAAACATAAAAATAGTGCCGTAGTTTACTTATGCAGCACTTAATAAAATAGCAGGTTATTTATTGATAATTGACCAGTAGATTCTATCAAAAAATGCCTTGTTGATAGTATTTAAAAGTATATTTTGAGTAATTAAATCATGCTTGATCTGCTTTATGATTATTTTTCATTTTAGCTGTGAAACAGTTGGGATATACTGCATGTCAAAATGCTATCAATTTAATGTTTTAACTAAAAACGATAAAGGACAATGCTGTGAGCGCTATTTATAATTTTTGTGCTGGACCTGCCATGTTACCACAAGCTGTAATGCAAAAAGCGCAGCAAGAACTAATTGATTGGAATGGTTTAGGTGTCTCCGTCATGGAAATTAGCCATCGAAGTAAAGAGTTCATTGCATTAACTCAACATGCTGAAAAAACATTACGCGCATTAATGGATATACCAGAAAACTATCATGTGTTATTTATGCATGGTGGTGGTCGTGGTCAATTCACCAATGTCGTTAATAACTTTTTAGGTGATAACGGTAAGGCTTTGTATTTAGTTAATGGCCAATGGTCAACAGCAGCGGTTAAAGAAGCGGTTAAATTGGTGGGTGATGACAATATTGATCAAATGAACATTGTCGAAAACTGTGATGGTGTCAATCAAGTTGTTCTTCCTGATCTCAATGCCATTGATAAAGATTATCGCTATGTCCATTTTTGTGCCAATGAGACCGTTGACGGCATAGAAATATTTGAATCACTTGAAAGCCCATGGCCTGTGGTGGTTGATTTATCTTCAACGATTATGTCACGCCAAATAGACGTTAGTAAGTATGGGCTGATCTATGCCGGCGCTCAAAAAAATATCGGCCCATCAGGTTTATCTATTGTCATTGTTCGTGACGATATGTTGAAACTGCCTAGTTTAGCTCAGTCTTCAATTATGGATTACAGCGTCGCGCAGGCGAACGATTCTATGTTCAATACACCACCAACTTTTGCATGGTATCTTGCCGCAGAAGTGTTTGATTGGTTGACTGCGCAAGGTGGCGTTACTGAGATAGAAAAAATCAATAAACAAAAAGCGGATTTACTGTATCAGTGTATAGACAGTAATCCGTTTTATAAAAATGGTGTTAAAGCAGAAAACCGTTCAAGAATGAACGTCACTTTTCAGTTAACTGACAACAGTCTAGATAGTGAGTTTTTAAAGCAAGCGGAGCAGGTGGGTCTTGTTGCGCTTAAAGGACATCGTATTGTCGGTGGCATGAGAGCAAGTATTTATAATGCGATGCCATTATCAGGTGTTCAAGCTTTGGTTAACTTTATGGAAACGTTTGCAAAGCAACATAGCGCATAACTGTTTAAGCTAATCATAAATAAAAAAGCGAATGACATTAATGTCGTTCGCTTTTTAGTTTATATGTATTTAGTGATGTTGATTATAAAATTGTCGCGATTGATTTAGCCAGATAATCAACGTTTGCTTCACTGATACCAGCAATACTCATCCGGCTTGAACCTACCATATAAATACTGTGTTGCTGCTTAAGCGTTTCTACTTGTTCAGGGTTAATACCTAAGAAGGAGAACATTCCTTTTTGTTTAGCAATGAAGCTGAAATCTTGCTCAACACCGTTTTCAATTAACTTACTCACCAGCATTTGACGGTTGCCGTTAATGCGATCGCGCATGACTGTTAATTCATTTAACCATGCTTGTTTTAACTCTGGATTTCCAAGTATGGTCTCAACCAATGCTGCTCCGTGTGCTGGCGGCATAGAGTAGATACAACGCACAACATACAGTAGAACAGAAAAAGCAACGTTTGCAGCTTGGCTATTATCAGCGACAATAGTACATGCGCCAATACGCTCACGGTATAAACCGAAGTTTTTAGAACACGAACTACATAAAATCATTTCCTCTACAGCCGCAGCCATCTGGCGAACGCCATAGGCATCTTCATCGACACCATCACCAAAACCTTGATAAGCCATATCAATCAGCGGTGTAAAGCCTTGCTGAGCTGTGATGCTAATTACTTCATCCCATTGCGATTGAGTTAAATCCATTCCACTCGGGTTGTGACAACATGCATGCAATAAAACGACGTCATCTTTATTGATTTGTTTTAATGCATCGACCATTTGATCAAATTTAAGGGTTTTAGTGTCATAGTCATAATAAGGATAGGTTTTAACCGTTAAGCCAGCAGCTTCAAATAGGCCAGTGTGATTGGCCCAAGTTGGATCGCTAACCCAAATGACGGCATTGGGATTACAACTTTTAATAAATTCAGCTGCCACTCTCAATGCGCCAGTACCGCCAGGTGTTGACACTGTGCGAATACGATCAGCAAGCAATGCTGTATGACTTTGTCCAAATGCAAGTTCAGACATTAATTGATTAAACGACTCTGATCCGGTTGGGCCAATGTAGACTTTGGTGGTTTCAGTTTCTGTACGCATTTTTTCTGCTGTTTTTACACATTCCAGAATGGGTGTGTGACCCGCTGGATCTTTATAGACGCCAACACCTAAATCTATTTTCTGTGAGTGATTATCTTGGCGGTATTGAGTTAGCAAACCTAAGATTGGATCGGCTGGCATAGCAGTTAATGTTTTGAACATGACTGTTGACCTTATTTATTATTCAGTTTTAGTAGGATTAACTTAAGGGTAACGTAGATTAAATACTGAATGAAATGCCTTTTTTTTAATAACACCAAAAAGCTTATTTTTATGAGCCGAAAGTTTACAGTTTACGGTTCAATAGTGCAGAACAGGCTCTGACTTTAAGTTAAACAGGCTGTTTTTCATTCATTTTATTCAAGTTGGCTTAAAAACAGTAAATAAATGTCATATTTCCCTTGAATCATGGGCTGCAATCAGTAAATTTGTAGGCAAGAATAATTATTCAATTTGATAGTGCCCAAATCGTATAGATAAATTGACAAAGCTGTCTTTATCTTTTGCCTTCAGTCATTCTCGCGTTTAGCTAGAAATCATTTAAGAAGAATCGCTAATGAAACAATTGCGTCTAGAACCCGTTAACAAAGTAAATGGTGTCGTTAATATCCCTGGCTCAAAGAGCATATCAAATAGAGCATTATTGTTAGCTACGCTAGCAAAAGGGAAAACAACCCTGACAAATTTATTAGATTCAGACGATATTCGCTATATGTTGGCATCATTAAAGCAATTAGGCGTTGAGTACCAATTGTCTGAAAACAACACCGTGTGTGAATTAGAAGGTTTAGGCAAGCCATTAAGTGCTCAGCAATCACAGACTTTATTTTTAGGTAATGCAGGCACGGCAATGCGCCCATTATGTGCAGCGCTTACGTTAGGTTCAGGTGAGTTTACCTTAACAGGTGAACCTCGCATGGAAGAAAGACCTATTGGAGATTTAGTTGATTCGTTACGTCAGTTAGGTGCAAATATAACTTACCTGAAGAATGATGGCTTTCCACCTTTAACTATCAATGCTGACGGCTTAAATGGCGGAGAAGTTGAAATCGCAGGTGATTTATCTAGTCAATTTTTAACGGCATTATTAATGGTTGCCCCATTAACTAAAGACACAGTAAACATAAATATCAAGGGCGAGTTAGTTTCAAAGCCTTATATTGATATTACCATTGCATTAATGGCTCAGTTTGGTGTTGAAGTCATTAATCATGATTACCGCCGTTTTGAAATTCAAACTGGTCAGCAATATGTTTCACCGGGCAAAGTGCTTGTTGAAGGTGATGCATCATCAGCTTCTTATTTTCTCGCTGCTGGTGCAATTCAAGGTGGTGAAGTTAAAGTTACTGGTGTTGGTAAATTAAGTATTCAAGGGGATGTGAAATTTGCAGATGTACTTGAAAAAATGGGTGCAGACATTGAGTGGGGTGATGATTACATTATTGCACGCCAAGCAAAGCTAACGGCTGTTGATTTAGATATGAATCATATTCCTGATGCGGCAATGACCATCGCGACAGCTGCGTTATTTGCAGAGGGGACCACACGTATAACAAATATTTACAATTGGAGAATTAAAGAAACTGACCGCTTATCAGCTATGGCAACTGAACTCCGTAAAGTCGGTGCCACTGTAGAAGAAGGTCATGACTTTATTGCTGTTACTCCGCCAGCTGAGTTAAATACTGCAGCAATTGATACTTATAATGATCATCGTATGGCAATGTGTTTTTCTATGTTAGCCTTTGCTGACTGCGGGATTACCATCAATGACCCAGATTGCACGTCTAAAACATTCCCTACCTATTTCGCTGAGTTTGCTCGTTTAGCTCAATAAGGCTGTTGATTTTATCGACCAATTAAATGACGGCAGTCAATATACTGCCGTTGTTTTGATCTGGTTAGTGAACTTACAAAATACTCCAGTTTTTTCATCAAAATTGTTATACAATGCCGCCCGCTCATTTTGATGAACCTTTTTATACTTTCATGGAAGATTGTTTTTTTTCGGAGGAATTTATGTCTGAACGTGCTCCAGTAGTCACAATCGACGGACCAAGCGGTGCAGGGAAAGGGACCATATGTCAATTAGTCGCAGAGAAACTAGATTGGCACTTATTAGATAGCGGTGCTATCTATCGCGTATTAGCCCTTGCTGCGATTCATCACAATGTTGAATTAGAGAATGAAGAAGCTATTACCTTACTTGCTGCTCATTTAGATGTGCAGTTTTTAACAGGTACTGAACAAGTTAAAGTGATTCTTGAAGGCGAAGATGTATCTACCAGCATCCGTACTCAAGAATGTGGCAATGCAGCGTCAAAAATTGCTGCATTCCCTCGTGTTCGCGAAGCATTATTGCGTCGTCAGCGTGCTTTTAGTAACACACCTGGTTTAGTCGCCGATGGCAGAGACATGGGGACGGTCGTTTTTCCTAATGCTCCAGCTAAGATTTTCCTTACTGCATCAGCAGAGGAAAGGGCGCAGCGACGCTATAAACAGTTGCAGGACAAGGGCTTCGATGTTAATATCGATCGCCTTTTATCTGAAATCATTGAACGTGATGACCGCGATATTAATCGTTCAGTCTCACCTTTAGTGCCTGCAGATGATGCGCTAGTGATTGATACTAGTGGTATAGGTATTAATGAAGTGCTTGAGCTTGTGCTTGAACACATCAATAAAAACTTAACGTAATTTCTTAATTCTGAGAGATTATGAAACAACATTTATATCACGGATGATGTAAATAAATTAATTGACTCCACATCCAGGATGGATGGTGGTTTATAAAAGAAAGTAATCATAAAATGACTGAATCTTTTGCTGATCTATTTGAACAATCCCTAAATGAACTTGAGTTCCGTCCTGGTTCTATCGTACGTGGTGTAGTTGTACGCATCGAAAACGGTACTGTACTAGTTGACGCTGGTCTTAAGTCTGAAAGCCCAATTTCTGCTGACGAATTCAAAAACGCTCAAGGTGTTTTAGAAATCGCTGTTGGCGACGAAGTTGATGTTGCACTTGACTCTGTTGAAGACGGTTTCGGTGAAACTCAATTATCTCGTGAAAAAGCGAAACGTCACGAAGCTTGGATTGTTCTAGAAAAAGCTTACGAAGATGCTGAAACTGTTATCGGTATCATCAATGGTAAAGTTAAAGGTGGTTTCACTGTTGAATTAAACGGTATCCGTGCCTTCTTACCAGGTTCTCTAGTAGACGTTCGCCCAGTTCGCGATACCGCTCACCTAGAGTACAAAGAATTAGAATTCAAAGTTATCAAACTTGACCAGAAGCGTAACAACGTTGTTGTTTCACGTCGTGCTGTTATCGAATCAGAAAGCAGTGCAGAGCGTGATGCTCTTCTTGAGAACCTTCAAGAAGGTCAAGCAGTTAAAGGTATCGTTAAGAACCTTACTGACTACGGTGCATTCGTAGACTTAGGTGGCGTTGACGGTCTTCTACATATCACTGATATGGCTTGGAAGCGTGTTAAGCACCCATCTGAAATCGTTAATGTTGGTGACGAAATCAACGTTAAAGTTCTTAAGTATGACCGTGAGCGTACTCGCGTATCACTAGGTCTTAAGCAACTTGGCGAAGATCCATGGTTAGAAATCAGCAAGCGCTACCCAGAAAGCACTCGTCTTACTGGTCGCGTAACGAACTTAACTGACTACGGTTGTTTCGTTGAAATCGAAGAAGGCGTTGAAGGTCTTGTTCACGTTTCTGAAATGGATTGGACTAACAAGAACATCCACCCATCTAAAGTTGTTAACTTAGGTGATGAAGTTGAAGTTCTAGTTCTAGACATCGATGAAGAACGTCGTCGTATTTCTCTAGGTCTTAAGCAATGTAAGACTAATCCATGGGATGATTTCGCTACTCGTTTCAACAAGGGCGATAAAGTTTCTGGTAAGATCAAGTCTATCACTGACTTCGGTATCTTCATTGGTCTTGACGGCGGCATCGACGGTCTTGTTCACTTATCTGACATTTCTTGGAACGGTACTGGCGAAGACGCTGTATCTGAGTACAAGAAAGGTGACGAAATCCACGCAGTAGTTCTTTCTGTTGACCCTGAGCGTGAGCGTATCAGCTTAGGCGTTAAGCAAACTGAAGACGATCCTTTCAATGCTTACTTGGCAGACAAGAAGAAAGGTACTATTGTAAATGGTGTAGTTACTGCTGTTGACGCTAAAGGCGTTACAATTGAACTAGCTGAAACTGTTGAAGGTTACCTTCGCGTTGCAGATATCTCTCGCGAGCGTATCGAAGACGCATCTACACAATTCTCTGTAGGTGACAAAGTTGAATCTAAGTTCATGGGCGTAGATCGCAAGAACCGTTCTATCAGCTTATCTATCAAAGCGAAAGATGAAGCAGATGAGAAAGAAGCAATGGCAACTATTAACAAGCAAGATGATGCTGTTATTAGTAATGCAATGGCTGAAGCGTTTAAAGCAGCTCGTAAGTAATAAATCGCCTGTTGTGTGGGAAACGTACTTTGTTTCCCATTAGGCGACTGTGTTTGGCTTGATAATAGAGGGTATAGGATGACGAAATCCGAACTGATCGAAAAACTTGCCACTAGGCAGTCGCAGCTGTCGGCGAAAGAAGTGGAAAGTGCTATAAAAGAAATGTTAGAGCAAATGGCGACAACATTAGAAGGCGGTGATCGCATAGAGATCCGTGGCTTTGGTAGTTTTTCACTTCATTTCCGTGCACCACGTGTTGGCCGTAATCCTAAAACTGGAACCTCAGTTGACTTGGAAGGCAAATATGTACCGCACTTTAAGCCTGGCAAAGAACTGCGTGAACGTGTCGATGCGGTTAATCAATGATTAACGCTTGATTAAAAAGCCTCCTTTTGGAGGCTTTTTTGTATCTAATGCTCAGCAAAGCTGGTTAGTTGACTAAAATTCTTGGATAATCATTATATTGGTAAATTTCGATCTTATCTTTCACAGATAGAATGGAGCTGCACGTGAAATCTTTTATTGCCATTGTCATTGTTGGTTTATTCTTTGTTCTTGCGCTACTTTTTGGTGCTAAGAATGAGCAAATTGTTACTGTCAGTTATTTTATCGCTGAAGGACAGTATCGATTACCTGTTGTCCTCGCGGTTGTATTTTTAGCCGGCTTCATCATTAGTTGGTTATTTGCTGCTTATTATATTGTTAAGTTGAAAATGGTCGTTAGAAAAAGGAACAAAACTATTGCTCAACTAACGAACAATATTTCTGAGCCAACTGTACAGGATACCGTCGCGTAATATGCTAGAAATCCTCTTTCTGTTGTTACCTATAGCGGCTGGTTATGGCTGGTATATGGGACGAAGAAGTATACGACAGAATCAAAAACAGCAAAGTAAAAAACTCAGTAGAGACTATTTTACTGGGCTTAATTTTTTACTTTCAAACGAATCTGACAAAGCAGTCGATTTGTTTATTACCATGTTAGATGTCGATGATGAAACCATTGATACTCACCTTTCATTAGGTTCGCTTTTTAGAAAACGCGGCGAAGTCGACCGCTCCATCAGAATTCATCAAAACTTAATTGCCAGACCTAGCTTAACCACAGAACAACGTGATATTGCTATGATGGAGTTGGGTAAAGATTATTTAGCGGCTGGTTTCTACGACAGAGCTGAAGAAATATTTTTAAACCTTGTTAGTCAAGATGATCATAGTGAAGAAGCTGAAACTCAGCTGATCTCTATTTATCAAGTTACCAAAGAATGGCAGAACGCCATTAACATCACTAAAGGTTTAAGCCGCAAGCGTCAGCAAGTTTTAAAATCAATTACAGCCCATTTTTATTGTCAGCTTGCTGATGAATCTACAGATGGCGCTGAGAAAATCAAATTACTACAACAAGCAATTAAACTCGATGATAAATGTGGTCGTGCTTGGTTAACTTTGGCAAAAATTTATCTCGATTCAAATCAAGTTAATTTATGTAAAAAAGCTATCTTGGAACTAAAACTAGCTGATATTGAATTATTTTCTGATGCCATTGGTGTTGCAAAACAAGTCTATCGCGACACAAACGACGCTGAAGGTTATCAATCCTTGTTACAACAAGCCCTAGAGGCAGGCGCTGGGGCAAGTGTCATTATTGCACTAGCAAAACACATGATTGAACAAGGTAATACCAAAAATGCTGAAAAGATGGTGTTAGATCATCTTTACCGTCACCCAACGATGAAGGGTTTTCAGCATTTAATGCAACTACATATCAAACAAGCAGAAGATGGCCAAGCTAAACAAAGTTTATCTATGCTTGAAAAGTTAGTTGAACAACAGATTAAATTTAGACCCAGTTATCGTTGCTGCTCATGTGGTTTCCCAGCGCACAGTTTGTATTGGCATTGTCCGTCTTGTAAAGAATGGGGCAGCATCAAACGTGTTAAAGGCTTAGACGGAGAATAACGCCAGAGCATGGCAATATGCGTGGCCAAAGGTAACAACGATAACCGATTAAAACATTGGGTTACCAATCAAACATTTCATTTAATACCCTATAGCTGAAATGCGTTAATAAACACCTTACGGAGTAAACATGGCAGATAAACCGATTGTAGTAGCCTTAGATTATGACAATAAAAATGAGGCACTATCACTGATTGATAAGCTTGATCCATCTATGTGTCGCCTTAAAGTAGGCAAAGAAATGTTTACTTTATTTGGACCACAATTGGTAAAAGACATCCATGATCGTGAATTCGATTTATTTCTAGATTTAAAATTTCATGATATTCCTAATACTGTAGCAAAAGCCGTGTCTGCAGCAGCGGACCTTGGTGTTTGGATGACGAACGTCCATGCAAGTGGTGGGTTAGCGATGATGCAGGCAGCAAAAAATGCATTAGGCAATTATGGTAATGACGCACCTTTGCTAATCGCTGTAACAGTATTAACGTCAATGAGTGATGAAGATTTATCATTATTAGGGATAAATGTTCCTGCATCTGAACATGTTAAACGTTTAGCTGCGCTAACACACCAAGCTGGTCTTGATGGCGTTGTGTGTTCAGCTCAAGAAGCCACTATGCTTAAAACAAGCTTTGGTAAAGACTTTAATCTAATCACTCCAGGTATTCGCCCTGTTGGTGCTGATGTTGGTGATCAACATCGCGTAATGACGCCACCGAAGGCGATTGCTGCGGGCTCTGATTATTTAGTGATTGGTCGCCCAATTACTAAAGCAACCGATCCATTAGCTTCATTACATCAAATCGTTAATTCATTAACGTAATCATGTAGATATTGAACAATATTCTAATAGTATCACCTAAGCAGGAGTGCATAATGTTTGATTATCATGGAAAGAACGTTGTTGTTATTGGTGGTACAAGTGGCATTAATCTTGGTATTGCTTGCGCTTTTTCTCAGCAAGGGGCAAATGTTGCTGTTGCCAGTCGCAGTATTGAAAAAGTGAGTGCTGCTGTAGATGCTTTAAAGTCAGCTAACCCTCGAGGTCAGCACATAGGCGTGAGTTTTGATGTCAGAGATCCTGAAGCTGTTGCTTCGGGTTTTTCAGAGATTGAAGCACAGTTCGGCCATATTGATGTGTTGGTCAGTGGCGCTGCAGGAAACTTTCCAGCACGAGCGAAAGATTTATCGGTAAATGGCTTTAAATCGGTTATGGATATTGATTTACTTGGCAGCTTTCAAGTGATTAAACAAGCATATCCATTATTGGTGAGAGGCATAAAAGAGACTGATGGCAAAACGTCTGCCAGTGTCATTCAAATTTCAGCACCTCAAGCCTATGTGCCAATGGCGTTACAAGTGCACGTATGTGCAGCAAAAGCGGGTGTTGATATGCTGACACGTACCTTAGCCATAGAATGGGGCGTTGAAGGTATTCGAGTCAATTCTATTGTGCCGGGTCCTATCGCAGAAACTGAAGGTTTTGATCGCTTAGCACCGAGTAAAGCATTAAAATCTATGATAGCTGATAGTGTGCCGCTTAAACGTAACGGACAAAAACAAGATATTGCCAATGCTGCGTTATTTCTAGCATCTGACATGGCTTCATACATTACCGGAACAATATTACCTGTCGATGGTGGTTGGTCATTAGGTGGTGCAGGTGCTGCAATGGATGCATTAGCAAAACATTTACCTGAACAGTAATACAATTTTTTTAAAGGTGATTTAAATGGCCAACGCATTGCAAGAGCAATTGCTAAAAGCAGGACTCGCGAGTAAGCAAAAAGCGCGAGACGTTAAAACTCAAAAACGTAAACAGAAAAAAGCCAAGGTCGATGACGGCAGTGCTGATTTGAAACAGCAAATTGCAGATCAAAAGTTAGCGCAAACAGAAAAAGATCGCGCTTTAAACGAGAAACGATTTGCAGAGGCGAGTGAGAAAGGTCAAGTTCGTGGTCTTATTACCGAGTTTAATAAGTTTGCCATTAGCATCCCTAAAGATGCTGAAATCAAATTTAATTTCACTATGAGCACTAAGATTTTATCTATTTACGTAACAGAAAAGCTGCAAGGTCAGTTATTATCTGGCGCTGTAGGTATCGTACGCCACGAAGATAAGAGCTACCTTGTACCTCACAAACTGGCTGAGCGTGTAAACTTATTGGTACCTGAGTGGTGTGGTTATTTATGGGAAGAAAATACCAATACCCAAACTGAACAAGTTGAACAAGCAGATGATCCATACGCAGATTATGCAATTCCTGATGATTTAATGTGGTAAACACGGAGTAAACTCTCATTATTCAAATGATGTGTTTAATGGCTAATTCGTTTATCTAAATCATAATTATTAAAGCCTCTTTACGGGGCTTTTTTATTGCTTAAATTTATAATTAAATACCATTTCATTCATGCTTTACTAGGTAATCATCGTGCTTAAAAAAACTCACTACTATAGAAATGGTGCTGATTACCGAGAAGGGCAGCAAGCCAATTTTATTGATATCAAACATACTTTTGGTTTGAGGCATATTAGTGTCGGCAAATGGGTTACTAGAGAAGAGTCTGACATTGCAGCTAATCTAGTTTTTGATTCATTAGCTGATTTATCACAGATATTACAAGTGCCTACAAGATTACTGGGGTTGCGACAAACATTGAACTTGTTATTTGGCCGAGGTGGTCAAAAAGGCGTGCAGGCTCATTATTCCCCGACCACGAAAGAACTAGCTTTAGCTAAAAATGCAGGTGCAGGAGCTTTAGCACATGAGTTCTGGCATGCATTTGATCATTACATTGTTGATAAGGCTTTTGATGTTGGTAGCAATATGAGGAGTTCCCATTCTGCCTTTAGCGTTAAATACAGTTGTGCATCTGATTTATGGCTCAAAGATGTGTTGTTAAAACCTCACCAACTAAATGACAAACTGTCAGCGTTATTTAAATTGGTATTGTTGAGTGATGACGGCAAGAGTGCAAGTGATTATGTGAACAAGGCTATCGCCATTGATAAGCAGCAAGGAAGTTACTATTTTTCTAAACCTACAGAGCTAATGGCAAGGGCATTTGAGGCTGCAATTGAATCAGACGGTCATATTTATAACCAGTATTTGGTCTCAGGGACATTAGATACCGATACTGTTTCAAAAATGATATATCCCTCTATGGAGCATCGCAAACAGATCATGGCTTGTATTATAGATTATTTTGCATTGCTGGGTGCTGCTTACGAGCAACAGCAATAAAAGTTACTTATCTAATATCGTTCTCATTTTATCAATAAAACCCTGCTAATTATCTAAGATAATTGACAGCAGTTATCTTTCCAAAGTGCTTTTAGAAATATCCTTTTTTTATGTGGTTAACATGCGATTGAACTTGTGTTTATTGCGACTTTTGTATAAATTGAAACAACTGTTTTAATTATCTGTTTAAGAGTCTGATATGAACCCTTACCAAGCACCTTTAAAAGACATGCAGTTTTTATTAGAAAATGTCTTCGACGCCACCAATACTTGGCAAAACATGCCTGCTATGGCTGAAATGGTCGATATGGACACTGCTGTCGCTATTTTAGATGAAGCGAGCAAGATAAGCCGTGACCTAATTCAACCTATTAACCGAAATGGGGATGAACAAGAAGTCAGACATATTGATGGTAAGGTCATCACGCCGGATGGGTTTAAAGAAACTTACCAGCAATTTTCAGAAGGTGGTTGGGTAGGACTTTGTGGTGAGCCAGGTTTTGGTGGCATGGGAATGCCGAAAATGCTTGGTGTATTAGTTGATGAGATGAATTACAGCGCCTGTAACTCATTTACTTTATATAGTTCACTGACTGCTGGCGCCGCATTATGTATTAATGCGCACGCAACAGAAGAGTTAAAAGAAAAATATTTACCTAATCTTTATTCTGGCCAGTGGTCAGGTGCAATGGACATGACTGAGCCGCAAGCGGGTTCAGATTTACGTAACATTCGTACTAAAGCTGAACCTCAAGATGATGGCAGTTACTTAATTTCTGGTAGCAAAATTTTCATTACCGGTGGCGATCATGATTTAACAGAAAACGTTATTCACTTAGTATTGGCTAAATTGCCTAACTCCAGTGGTATATCTTTATTTTTAGTGCCTAAAATCAATGTTAATGATGACGGTTCATTAGGTGATTCTAATGGGGTGACTGTTGGTTCTATAGAACATAAAATGGGCCTTAAAGCATCTGCCACATGTGTGATGAATTACGACAATGCCAAAGGTTTTTTAGTTGGTAGAGTCGATCGTGGCTTGGTGTGTATGTTCACTATGATGAACTATGAGCGCTTGGCTATTGGTATTCAAGGTTTAGGCAGTGCTCAAGGTGCTTATCAAATGGCTGCCGACTATGCTAAAGAACGTGTACAAGGCGTCGCAGCAGGAGGGTCAGCAACTGGCGCTACTGCAGATCCAATTATTGTGCATGGCGATGTACGTCGTATGCTATTAACAATCAAGTCAATTACTGATGCGGGTCGTGCATTATCAGTGTTTACTGGTAAACAACTTGATTTGGCCAAGCACAGTGAAGGTGATGTTAAAGCAAAAGCGACAAAATATGTTGGCTTATTAACACCAGTTTCTAAAGCCTTCTTAACTGACCGTGGTTTAGACGCTACAATCATGGCGCAACAAGTATTCGGTGGTCATGGTTATATTCGCGAAACGGGTATAGAACAATTTGTCCGTGACACGCGAATAGCGCAGATTTATGAAGGAACAAACGGCATTCAGGCTATCGACTTTTTAGGTCGTAAAGTCACAGGTGACAATGTCGCAACGTTAACTAGTTTCGTTGCTGAGATTAACCAAGAGTTAGCCGGTTTTGAACATGTGTCTGACGCTGACAAAAAGGCGATCAGCTTGCGCTTTGATAATTTACTCACCATTGCAAATCACATCAATGAGCATAAATTAACTCAGCCAGCATTAATTAATGCCAGTGCGGTTGATTTCTTAGATGCATTTGGTTTTATCCTTTACGGTTATTACTCATTGCTGATGGCTGAACGTTCACAAGGTCATGAAGATCAAAGTTTTGCGCAACAAAAACAATTTGTGGCAAAGTTCTATATGGACAAAGTTCTGCCTAAAGCGGATTTCCATATTGCGCAGGTTAGTCAAGGTGATGATGCTATTATGGCAATGCCTGCAGACTTGTTTTAAATTATCGACTTGTAAGCACTTATCAGAAAAAAGCACCTTAATTTAAGGTGCTTTTTAGTATCTACAATAAATAAGCTTAAGCAGCAATTTGCTTGATAGCGCAAAGACCGATACTTAAGGTTTAAGGCAAATCATTCAACGTTTGCAGCAAAAGGGCACTAAAAGGTGCCAGTCTGGCTTTTTTTGCTTTAGGGCTTAAGCCGTTTTCTATGATGACAAATGCGTATTGCTTACCATTATCTGCATCTAAATATCCTGCCAAGTTTTCTACGCCCATCATAGTGCCGGTTTTAGCGGCCACTTCACTCTTTAACGGTGGTTGATTGAAATATTTTTTGTATTTGAGGGTACCAGACTCACCAGAAACGGGTAGTAATGTTTCTAGATAGTTTAATTGCTCGTCTGTTTTGATTAGTTGTAATAGCGCCATCATTTGATGGGCTGTAATAAGGTTGTAACGTGACAAGCCAGAGCCATCGACAATGTTTGCTTCAATATAAGGTAAACCAAGTTCTAGCATTATATGCTCAATGGCTTTTGCTCCGACTAAAAATCCATCTTTAGGTACAGTATTATTCCACTGTATCTCATCTAAAGGGGCTGCTTGCTCAGTTCGTAATTGCTTTTGGTATTGAAAAAAATACTGTCTGCCAATTTGTTTTAATAAACTGTCAGCAATTAAATTATCAGATTTTTGTAACATGGTTTTTAATAAAACGGGTAGCGGTTTTGATTGATGTGTTGCAATGACTGTTTGTGGCTGATTAACCTTTGATACAGTGTTAATACTAAGATAGTTAATCTTGTTTTGTTGGAGTAAATCTTCAATTACCCCTTTGCTGTATAAACTCGGATCGTTTACTGCTATCGCTAATCGAATGGATTTGTTGCCTGGGTAACAACCATCAATTTGATAATGGTTATTATCAAATCGTTGCATATGCAATTCACAAAAATGTTTTTGTGCTTCTTTTACATCAATGGTTTGATCAAACTTAGCTGTTGATGTCATCGTGATTGGATAAATTGATTTAATTGAAACGGTAGACGCCACTTTAGACGGCGTCAGCGTCGCTTTAACGCAATTTCTATCAATAATGTAATTTGACACCGGCGCCGCATAACAAATGCCTAAATCGTCCCAAGCCCAGCCTGGTGCGCGAGTTTGTTTAGACTCTTCTGCAACTAGATATACATCACCGCTAATATTACTGATCCCTTTTTGCTTTAATTGCTGGATGAGCGCATCGAGGTGTTTACGTTTTAGGGTTGGATCCCCTTGAAAGTGGATATACAGGTTACCGTTTAAGACATTGTTATTGATAACACCGTCATGAGTCATTTGGGTTTCATAATGAAAATCTTTACCTAATTGATGGCTCGCAGCTACTGCAGTGATTAATTTCTGAATGCTAGCAGGTAACATTAAGGTATTATCATTGAGTGTATAGATGTTTTTTTGGCTTTCAACATCCCAAACACTCACTGATATCTGTGACTGTGATGGGCTGATGATATTCATCATATTAGTTAAATAGTCATTTGCTAACACTGGAAAACTCATTGCCAGAATGACTACCGCAAAGGATAAGGCTCGAATAGGAAAAGGCATAATTAGATACAATCAATATAGGTAAAGTTAAAATACGTCATTTACGTGTGGTTTACATTAAAGATCTTTGCTTGTGGCTGAGAAATAGTCGATTTTACAGAAAATATTGGGTCACCTTCGTGAGTAAATCGTTAGCGTTTAAGCCCAAATATATTAATTGTTTCTCATAAACTAACCAAACACGTGTTTAAGTTGAGAAAAACCTTGCTCGAACGCAGTTAAGTCGGTAATTTCTATCTCCAATTATTTTAGTAAATTTGTTATTGCGTCGTTTCAGATATATCGATTGATAGATTAAGCATTTTATTGTTCAAACCTAGAATAAAAATAGGGCTGATGCTTAAATTCAATACGAATAGTCATTTAAAAACGGCGAACTCAGTGAGTAACACTGACAATCATTTAAGGAGGTTGCCTTGCTGGACAAGCTAGGTGGTATCGCATTACAAGCTGAATCATTAAAATGGTTATTAGATCCGATTCAGTTTAAAACTGAATTACTTTCACGCATCGCGAACGCGAAAAAAGCGATCTATATAGCTGCGTTGTATTTGGAAGATGACGAAGCAGGACGCGAAGTCTTAAATGCGTTATTAGCAGTTAAAGCTGCCAATCCTGAAATTAATATTGTTGTACTAGTAGATTATCATCGTGCACGTCGTGGCTTAATTGGTCATAAAGGCGATAGCGGTAATTACATTATGTACCGCAAAGCAATGGCTGAAGCTGAAGTCCCATTTGATATTCTTGGGGTGCCTGTTAAATCCCGTGAATTTATGGGCGTTTTGCACCTTAAAGGTTTCATTATCGATGATGCTGTCATCTTCAGTGGTGCAAGTATCAATAATATCTATTTCCAGCAATTTGAAAAATATCGCTTTGATCGCTATCACCTGATTGAATCTGCTGAACTTGCAAGAAGCATGACTGCATTTATTCATCAGTATTTAGTTAGCGATCCAGCGGTTTGCTCATTAACGCAAGATCGTAGTAGCGAGCAGTGCCCTGAAAAGAACGATATTCGCACATTCAAGACGCGCCTAGGGCGTTCTAAATACGAATTTGAAAGTACGCGTATTGGTAATCGTGTGACACCGCTTGTGGGGTTAGGCCGTAAAAAGAATAAGCTTAATGAAGTAGTTGTTAAGCTTGTCGATGAGTCTCAAGAGTCATTGTTTATTTGTACGCCATATTTTAATCCACCTAATGCCTTGGTGCGTGCACTGACTCGTCATCTTCGTAATGGCAAAAGTATTGATATTGTTGTCGGTGATAAAACGGCTAACGATTTTTATATACCACCTGAAAAAGAATTTTCTACCATTGGTGCATTGCCGTATATGTACGAGCAATCGTTACGCAAGTTTGTTAAGCGCCAACAATGGGCTGTTGAAAATGGTCAGCTTAGGATCCACCTTTGGAAAAATGGAATTAATAGTTACCATTTGAAAGGGATCAGTGCTGATGGCAAAAAACACCTCATCACAGGCTCTAATCTTAACCCACGGGCTTGGGCTTTGGATCTAGAAAATGGCTTACTACTGCATGATGAATCTGGTGCTTGGAAGGTCAATTTTGAAGCTGAACAAGATCTGATTCTTACCCACACTGAGAAGCTGTTTCATTACAGTCAAATTGAAACTTTACAGAAATATCCAGTTCCTGTGAAAAAAATTATGACTAGAATTAAACGCTTAAAAGCTGATTTTTTACTACGTAGAATATTATAGCTAGGAAAAAATCATTCATCACCTTAATTGGTGATGAATATTTTTGAACGTAAATGTAAACGACTGCATCTATTTGTGTTTAATACACTATCATTTGATACTAAGATAATTATGTATCAAGCAAGCATGATAATTTTCCTTAATAGCAAAACTATAGCTGTCCTTAAGTCATTCCCATATTGCGATAGAAAGAGAGTCCAACATGTTGGCGATACCACCTGAGCAGCAACATGCTGTTCATCGTCTGTACCAATACAGAAAATCAATTTCAACAAAACCTTTTGCAGCTAGAGGAATGAAGCTTATTCGTTGCCCATGGTGTTTATTAGGAGAGATTTTCTGTACCTGTGAGCATAGGCAGTATCTCAACACGTCAGCTAGCTTTATGTTGATCATGTATGATGACGAAGTATTAAAGCCGACAAATAGTGGTCGTCTCATTGCTGATACCGTGCCTAATACCAGCGCTTTTCTTTGGTCGCGTAAAGATCCCAATAAGCAAATGATTGAGATGATTAATGATGCTCAATATCAGCCTTTGTTAATTTTCCCCGCTCAATATGCACAAGAAGGTCAGCAAGTGGTAGAGCATATTGATCAACTATCAGTGTGCAAGCAGTCAAACATTGATAATGCAGTTAATGCTTCTTTAGCGCATCAAGCTGATAAGCCTAAAAAAATACCGTTACTCATTTTACTGGATGGTAGCTGGCGCCAAGCGATTAAAATGTTTCGCAAGAGTCCATACCTTCATGATTTACCTTTGCTATCTTTTAATCCGGAAACCTTAGCCACTTATGAATTAAGAAAGGGCAGTCATGACTTTCAGTTGTCTACCGCTGAAGTTGCTGCATTAGCGTTTAGTGCAATAGATGAACCTAAAAATGGTGAGGCATTATCATCTTGGTTTGAATTATTTGTGGAGTCCTCTTTGCTTGGGCGCAATAGACGCTTAAAAGAAGACATTGTGCCAATCGAAAACTATATTGATAAGTTTAAACAAGCTATGATAATAGCCAAAGAAGGCTAGTTTTTCTTTTTAACTTAATTGATTTTTGGATAATTTGTAAATCAGTTCAATTGTTTACGCATAGGATGCGCGCTTAGTATGTTTGATAATAAATTAATTGTTCTTTACCGTTTAGAGCCAGGTTGTTTAGGACCAGATGGTATAGATCACATTGATACCTTTTGTAATCTTGCTCAGCAAACGTTAGCTGCGTTTGATACAGACAGTTGCCAGTGGTTACTTGAACCTCGTTTTAATAAACAATTAGACGAAATGGCTTATTGTTTAGCCAATAAAATGCTCACTCGCGCGCAAGCTGCAAAATATTTACAGCGCTTTGGTCATGACCTTGAACAAGTACAAGAAGTGTTTGAAGATAAACTGACTGATTTAATCAATCAATATATTGCTCGTAAGTCGTAAGCGTTCGACTGCTTTCAATCAATAAAGGCGTCGACATGCAACAGCCAAGTTCTCACATATCTACAACAGCCTCAGCATTAACTGCGTTATTAAAACAACAATTTGGTTTTGATCAATTTCATGAAGGGCAACAAGCTGTCATTGAACATATATTGTCAGGGCATTCTTCTTTAGCCATTTTTCCAACGGGTTCTGGTAAGTCACTATGCTATCAATTTAGCGCACTGCAGCTTGCTAATGTAACGTTAGTGATTTCGCCACTGTTGGCCTTAATGAAGGATCAAATAGCTTTCTTACATAGTAAAGGAATTAGTGCAGCGAGTATTGATTCAAGTTTGACCTATGAACAAAGCCAGCAAGTGATGCGTGATGTGCGTAGCGGGCAGACTAAAATATTAATGGTGTCTGTTGAACGTTTTAAAAATGAACGCTTTAGGCAGTTTTTATCTTCAATTACTATTTCGTTATTGGTTGTTGATGAAGCGCACTGTATCTCTGAGTGGGGTCACAATTTCAGGCCTGACTATTTGAAAATTCCTGTTTATTGTCAGGAGTTCGCTATTCCTCAAGTATTGCTATTAACAGCAACAGCAACTGCCAAAGTAAAACAGGATATGGCTAAGCGGTTTAATATATTGCCTCAGCAAGTGGTTCAAACAGGGTTTTATCGAGCTAACCTTGATATCAGTGTATTACCCGTTTTAGAAAGTGAAAAAAATACCAGCTTGAGCCATTGCGTCAGCCAGTATAACGGTGCGGGCATTATATACGTGACTTTGCAAAAAACGGCTGAGGATGTTGCGCAGTACTTAACGACTCAAGGCTTTCAGGCCACGGCTTATCATGCGGGTCTTGAATCTGATACTCGAAATCAGATCCAACATCGTTTCATGAATGGCGAAATCAATATTATTGTCGCTACCATTGCTTTTGGCATGGGGATAGATAAAAGTAACATACGCTTTGTTATCCATTATGATTTACCCAAATCGATTGAGAATTACAGCCAAGAAATTGGCAGAGCTGGGCGTGATAATGGTTTGTCGCATTGTGTCACTTTAGCAAACAAAGATGGTCTCAGTACCATAGAAAACTTTGTTTATGGTGATACTCCAGAACCGAGTGCCATTGCCAAATTAATTCAGCATATCACCGCTGAAGTGGATAATGGCCGCTGGGAAATGCAAGAATCTAGTATATCCAGTAGTTGCAATATCAAGTTATTGCCGCTTAAAACCTTATTGGTTCAACTTGAATTAGCCAAGGTCGTTAAACCTAGTTTTGCTTATTTTGCTGAGTTTAAGTATCAATTTCTAGTTGATAAACATCAATTACTTGCAGGCTTTGATGAGCAAAGGCAGACATTTTTAAATCAAATTTTTGAACATACACGTTTTAAGAAGGTTTGGGGTCAACTAGATTTTGATAGTTTATATCAAGCTTATGGGGCTGAAAGGCAGCGTGTGGTTGCAGCATTAGAGTATCTTGCAGATAAGCAGATGATCTTATTAGAGACCAAAAAAATTATACAAGTTTTCGAAGTAAACCCTGCAGCGCTAGTGCAAAAAGATCTCATTGGTCAGTTATCAGATTACTTCCAGAGCAATGAAGTCAAAGAAATCGCTCGTTTAAATCAATTGTTAGCTTTTTTTGAATCACAAACCTGTATTACAGCGCGGTTAGCGCATTACTTTGACGATAATGCGGCGCCTTCGCAGTGTGGTCATTGTAGTGTTTGTCGTGGAAAACCGGCCATTTTGCCGCAAAAAGCCATAGCACCCATCGAAAACTTAACCGACATCCAAGCACATTTAGACAGCTTTAATCAGCACATGCTAACGAAAGGGCATCTATCTGTTTCAGTATCTGTGCAAGCTAAGTTTTTGGCAGGTATGACCGTGCCTATATTCGCCAGAATAAGAGTGAAACAGTTACCGGGTTTCGGTTATTGTAGTGAGTATCGTTATCAAGATATCGTTAACTGTATCGACAAATATAACCAAAATGGAGCGCACTAAAATGAAGAACAAAGCAGTTGAGGGCTTGCTAAAGAAACATGAAAAACTTAATCATTTAGAAGGCGTTAAAGTTATCTCTCACATACAAAGAGAGAAAGAAGAGTGGGTGCTGCATACACTTATGATAGACGGTTATGACGTTCCATTTAAATTTAAGCGACCTAAAAAGTATAAGTCGCTTAAAGATCAATTAGTGAGCCTTATTTACTACAACGATGAAGAAGCGGTTGCAGGTTTTACCATAGAAGTAATGCAAGTGGTGCGGGTTAAACGTTATTAACATGTTTTTATCTGCCAATCAGTAAGTTAACCTACACCGCGAGCACCAATCCTGTTTTATTGATTACCTGTGTATTGGTAATCACTTTTGACTTGCCAAATACGGTAACGAAGTTCGGCACCTTCAGGCAAATAAAAGACCTTAGGTAAGCGGCTGTCATAATCAATTGTAATACTTTCCCCTAGCGTCACAAATTTTGCTGTTTTAGGCTCGCGACACATCATCATTGTACTTGGCCCATCGGTCAATTTATCAAGTGTATAGTAACTATAACCCCAACCTTGCAGGTTTTGCTTTACAATTTCGCCCATCAATCGATGTTGATTACAGTCGACCATTTTGTTTTGACCAATCTGAATTTCCACTTTATAACTCGCTTCATCGTCACGTTTAGAAAGCGATAATATATGCTGTACTTGGTTCTCTGTAGGCTTAGGAAACATTTTAGCTTGTTCAATTTCTTGATAGCTCTCTTGTGTAAATGAATGACTTGAAATCATGTTAGGGCGCTCAAATTGATTCGGCACAGGACTAGTCGCTACAGATGAAAATGACATAGTGGCAATGGCGCCAACTGCAGACAACTTGATTAGATTTTTAAATGCGCTGTTAAGACTAATTTTCATATGGATTCTCACTTGTAAAATGCTAGTGTATTACTGGTATCTAAAACCTTGTTATAGATATAAACGGTTTGGGGTTCAAAAAGGGTTTTATTTTTTTATTTATTTTTAATTCACGAGGATTTTACGATAAGCACACCCCATGAAAGCTTAAAATATCTTTTATATTCAATGTTTTTCATTTTATATATTAAATTCCATTGCTTAAATAAATAATTTTAATACACTGGTGAAGTATACTTTTTATGTGTATTGCTAAAGCGACTTGTAGGTCACTAGTGCAGATTGACTGTTTCGAAATATGATTCTCACATTGATGAATAGGATGTTCTCTTGAATACTAATCTTGAAAATTCTGCACAAATATTACGTATGGCTGTGCCGCAAATGTCAGCGTTAAACATTCCTGTCACGCCTGAAAATTATGCCATTTGGTATCAATACTATTCAGAAACCAATTTGAGTTTAAAGCGTGCGATTGATGGTCTTCTTGCTAATGAGGTTGAATTTACCCCTTCAGTCAATCAAGGTTTATACAATAACTTCATACAAGAGCAATCGCCTGAAGTGATTGAGAATGTCCAGATTGAAACCCAGCTACTCATTAATAGCTTAGTGAATCGCATTAATCAGTTTGCTTCTGGTACCGATGACTTCTCAAGTAATCTCTCACATTTTAATCAAGAGCTTCAAACAGAGCTTAACCCTCAAACACTGAATGAACTAGTCGTTAATATTAGCTCAGAGATAGAGCAGGTCATCTCTAATAACCAATCAATGAAAGCCGATATTGAAACTTTAGGGGACGAGTTGAGCCAACTTAAAGAAGAGATGGATAACCTCAGTAAAGTCGCTATGACCGATGAGCTCACCTCCTTAAATAATCGCCGCGCCTATGAAATATTTTCAACGGAACAAGTCAGCTTATTCACTCAAAACCAAATACCTTGCAGTTTACTGATGGTTGATATTGATCATTTCAAAGCATTTAATGATACCCACGGACACTTAGTGGGTGATAAGGTCTTATCATTTGTCGGCTTTGCATTAAAACAGTCAGTGAAAGGCAATGACTTTGTCGCGCGTTATGGTGGTGAAGAGTTTGTTGTTCTTTTACCTAACACAGAATTTAAAGATGCATTTACTGTTGCTGAAAGTATAAGAGAGCGTATTGCCGCGCGGCAATTAACGATTGGCAAAGAAAAAAAACAGCAACTAGGTAATATTACCGTGTCGATTGGACTTGCCAATATTCAACCAGGGGATGATTCTGAAACCTTATTAAAACGCGCAGACGATATGTTGTATCAAGCAAAATCATCTGGCAGAAACTGTGTGAAAGGCTAATAAACTAAGCGTCCAAACTAGTATGAATGTTATGACTGTCATCATTGACGCTTATCTAAATTTTACTACTGTCTAACACTGACGGCCAATAAGTACAATTGTAGTTATTGGCACTTAATGTCGACAGTTTAGTTAAACTGCAAATACATTAATTAACTCAATCCAATCTTTTTCTAATTGACTAAATGTTTTCCCCGTTAAGGTGTGTGGCTCGTCACCTTGGTATAATTTTAAATAAATATCTAACCCGTAACGCTCAATGATAAATTGCGTAAATGCACCTTCTTGCAGATATGCGAGCTTCCTAGCGGTTCCAGTTTTTGCTGAATGCCTAATATCTTCTGCTTCAGTCAGTGAAATCAAACTCCCATATTTTGCTGATTGCTCTGCAACAGCCCTATATAAGTCAGTGCCAAAATCTGGATATTCTGGTGTTCCACCAAAGCGATGCTGTAAAAACACGGCAAGGCCGTCATCATAAAAACGATCTTCATATCCATTTTTCTTTTGTTTTCTAAATGCACTAACGGCATAAACGTGAGTCAATTCATGGATAATAGCCATACCAGAGTGTTCAGACTGGCTATCTGAAAAAGCAGCTAGGACTCTTTTTTCGGGGATATGTATTGTGTTCCAATCTTGGTAAGGCGTGCGTCTTTTTTTGGAAACATAAATAATGAGATGCTCGTTAATCGGAGTTCCAACATAGACCGAAGACTGCTGTAAATAAGATAGAACGACTTCTCTATTTTTATCAACACGGTTTGCTAACTGCTTTATGGTGTTAATAGAAATGTTTTTATCGTATTCAATGGTGAAGTTTTCCGTTTGATAGCTTTCTGCATTAACAATCAATGAAACTGTACATAGCAAGCCAATCATGCATTTTCTAATCATAGTACTGTCAAATTCCGTTTTGATTTAAATTCGTTATATCCTTGCCCAAACTGAACAGAAATTCATGCTATTACATTCGCGTTCAGCCGTTTAGAGCCTGTTGAGTCACTCTTAACTCAATCGTGTTTAAACATTTATTATCACAGGGTCATTTACTCTTGGTTTGATGTAGATGAAGTAGGCATGTCCATGTGCATTTTGATCAAATGCTCCTCCATATCAAATGAGACTGCAAAACCAAGATTCTTTGCAAGATTTGCCATACTGCGGTTTTCAAACATGGTGAAGCCTGCAAGTACCGGAGTATCGGTAGTTTTATAGTAATCGACTAACTTTTCTAACAATAATTTTCCTAGACCAATCCCTTGGTAATCTCCACGTACAGCCATAGCAAATTCAGCTTCGGTATTATCAGGATCAGTTGATGCCCTAACAGCGCCAAGGGTGATTGATTCACCATTATCGTCCTCTGCGGTAGCGATGAATGCCATTTCGCGGGCGTAATCAATTTGGGTTAATACTGCCATTTCTTCATGGGTCATACGAGAGCGCACACCAAAATAGCGCTTGTATCTGTCTTCATCACTAAGTGAATTATCAAAGGCTAAATGCTTAGGTTCGTCTTCTGGTAAAATAGGTCTAAGCATGACTTTTAAGCCATTTTTCAAGATGGCTGTTTGTTCTAACTCTTTTGGATAAGGCATAATGGCCAAGCGCGTTTTAGGGTCGATATCGGCTTGGTTCAGTTTCATATTCACATCAAGTAAAGTGATCGTCTTGCCAGCTGCCAGAACGGGATTTAAATCCAATGATGCAATTTCGGGGCAATCAATTATAAGATGCGATATTTGCGTCAGCATGACACACAAGGCATTCATGTCTAAACCTAAAGGCAAATGTCTGTCTCTAAGCTTATTCGCTTTTAGAGCTTGAATGACCATGTATCGTGCTAGTGTCATGTTCAAAGGTGGTAGGGCAACTGACGCATCACGGGTAGGATCCCACTCAGAACCTCCTTCACCCAAACAAATAGCTGGACCAAACACAGGGTCATTAATAACAGAAACTCGTACTTCCTGCGCTCCTGCTGTTAAGGCCATTTTTTGCACTATCATGCCGTCAATCTTGGCATCTGGATTAATCTCTTTAACGCGACTTATTATTGAATGTGCCGCTTGTCGGACTTCATCATCGTTGGTTAGATTAAGCATGACGCCATGAGCATCTGACTTATACATTAAATCTGGTGACTGTACTTTAAGCGCAACAGGATATCCAAGTTCGTTGGCAAGCTTAATGGCTTCATCTGCCGTTTTAGCAAAACAAGTTTGAATGGTATTCAGGCCATAAGCTTTTAAAATGTCGCTGGTTTCATGGGTTTCTAAAATGAAACGTTGCTCATTTTGCGCCTTTTGCAGCAGCTTTCTCGCACTGTTTGCATCAGCAGGGATATTATCAGGAATAGATTGCGGTACTTCTTGAAGCAACCTTTGGTTACGTCGATATTCAACCATGTGCATGAAGGCTTTCACTGCGCCTTCAGGCGTTCGATAAGTTGGGATCACCGCTTTATTAAACAGTTTTCTTGCCTGGTAAGCTGAGTTTTCACCGCTCCAGTTGGTTAAGATATTCAGTCGATTTCGATTAGGGTGATCTTTAATTGCAGCAATTAAACTATTGGCAATTTCGTCACTTTCTTCTAATGCTGAAGGGGAATGCAATACTAAGATGGCATCCATTTCCTGGCTGTCCATCAAGATATTTAATGCCTTGGTATATCGTTCGCTATTGGCATCACCGACAATATCGATTGGGTTTTGGCCAGACCATGTTGTTGGCAAGATTTCATTGAGTTTTTTAATGGTGTCTTCTGATAGTTGAGCTAATTTACCGCCTTTTATTATGAGCTCATCAGCAGCGAGTACCGCAGGGCCGCCGCCATTACTTATAATGGCAACACGTTCACCTTTAAGAGGGGTTGAATGGGCTAAACTTTCAACTGCAGCAAACAGCTCTATTAAATCATTAACACGTAGCATACCAGCACGTTTAAATGCCGCTTCATAAACCGCATCATTTCCGCCTTTACCACCAGTATGTAGCATGGCGGCTGCGATGCCTTCTTGGCTACGGCCTGATTTAATCACAAAGATGGGTTTATTACGCGCTGCTGCTCGGGCTGCGGACAGGAAATGGCGTTTTTCATTGATAGAATCGATATAAAGCATAATGGCGCTGGTGCTGCTATCTCTACCGAGATAATCCAGCAACTCATCAAAATCAATATCTGATGCATCCCCTAGGGATATAAATGATGAAAAGCCGATGTCTTTATTATTGGCCCAATCGAGCACCGTAGTACAAATAGCTGCGGATTGAGACACAAATGCGATTTTGCCTTTCTTGGCACTGCTATGGGCTAAGCTGGCATTAAGACCAATAGGTGGAATTATCATACCTAGGCTGTTTGAGCCTAAAATACGCATGCCAAAACGTTTAGCGTGCTGCTGAGTTAAACTGAGTAAACTCACGCCATTGTCATCATATTCATTGGCCATGCCCGATGCCATGATAATGACTACCTTACAACCAAATTGCGCTAAGGTTTCTACAATACTGGGGACTCGACTTGCTCGAGTACAGATGATGGCTAAGTCAGGTTTGATGGGCAGAGATTCAATATTAGGGTAGGCCAATACGCCCATCACGGCGTCGTATTTAGGCGTCACCGGCATGATAGGGCCTGAAAATCCGCTACCCAGTAAGTTCTTCATTAATACGCGACCAGCGCGCTTTTCTTTATTTGATGCACCAATGACGGCAATAGACTTTGGTTTAAATAAAGCGTGAATACTTCTCTGACTCATAATGCCTCACTTTCGAGTGGACTAACTATTAGCGATAGATTGCAACATGACTTTTTGACATAACTCAGATAACCATGAAATTTTTGCTTCATGACGACGCGCAGCACTGCAGATGACAGCTAAATCGACAGCAATCGCTTTATGGCTATCATCTGACTCTAGCTTAAATTGATAAGAGTAATTATCGGCAAGTAATTGGCTTTGCACACTATAATTATCAACAATAATGGTTGGGTTGAGTTTCACGTCTATGGCGCGATACAGCTCAACATACTCATTTAGGTCTTCAATAATCAGCTTAATAAACTCGCCATTTTTATTGCCCACTAATGAGCCATAACCTGAAGCAATTTTCTTCTGGTATAGCTGTTGTGGTCGCTCTCTTAAGGTTTGTATTCCAATATCAATTGAGCCATCAATTAAGCCGTCATTACTTGTTTTACGCCATTGTCTTAACTCAATTACTGCTGAGGTCTCTGCTCTAATTGCATCAATGAGATCTTTTCCCATCATGACCATTAGTGGTTCGCCTAAATGAACCGTAATATATTGCAGGTTTTTAGGATCAAAATACTCAGGTTCTAAAGCCAGGTTGATTTGTTCTATAGAACTTTGTATTTTAGGGGCAATCTTGTCAGCGTAGCTGGTTGGCTGAAGACCATTTGCGGTGCGTATGAATAAGGGATCGCTTAATTCTTCACGTAATTGCGCCAACACTTTTGACACAAAAGATTGTGATCTTCCGAGTTGTTTAGCCGCTCTTTGGGTCGAGCCTGCTCTATATAGGGTAATGAACACATTAAGTGCATTAAGATCCATAATATACCGATAATTTAGAACACGTTAACTTCATATTACACCATCTATTCCACAAACACATTATCGAACAAAGTAAATAAGCCATTTGGAATATCGGTTATTCCGTTATTACTGTGAGTCATTGCTAGTATTCAGCTCATATACAGCGAGACATTGTTACTCTCGCTGTTACATATCTCATGCTTTTAGGATCTTTATGACTGAATTACCTGATATCGACACGGTACAACCATCGTTGAGCAATAAGTTATCTTTCTATGTGCGAAAAATGACCACATTTATTTTATCGTTATCGGTTATCGGACTATTAAGTTATGGCTTCTCATTACTCACTCAAATACACGGTAAGCAATTACCTGAAGGCTACTTTGTTAATGGTTACCCCAGCATTTTAGCCCTGTTAGATTCTGAATTTTTTATGGGCTTTGTGTTTGTGGTCACCATTGGCATTATTTGTTATACGCTGCTGCTATTTTGGCGCCTGCATGAAGTTGCTGTTCATAAGGCTGAGGCCATGTCGAGCGCCCATACACAAATTGTGTTTGCCTTATCATTATGTGGCTTATTCATCGATAAAACCTGGTGGGTTTTAGCCATCATTATTGCTTTCGGTCGCTGGGATGTATTAGCTAACAGACTTTCTAGCATCATTAGTAACGGCTTAAAAGGAGACAAGTAAATGAAAGAGATTATGCTCCCATATGTACTCATTATATGGCTCCTAGTAAAACTCGGTGTTATCAAATGGAACCTTGCTAATGCGGTTCGTTCTGTTGGTTTAGGTATTTTTATCGCATTTATGCTTTTTACCGCACACCGTTTTTGGTCTCCAGCCGATTTAACCGATAGTTCAACGATTAAAGCACCTCACGCGGTGTTAAGCCCTTTATTTGGTCAAGAGATTGAAGAAATCTATGTGACTCATAACCAACAGGTAAAAAAAGGCGATTTAATCTATAAACTGGTATCAGTAGACAGCGAACAAGAAATAGATTCTCTTGAAGCGCAAAAAGCGGCAGAGCTTGCTAAAAAAGAAGCATTAAAACTTAGAATGCATTCGTTAACGGTAACGTTAAATAATGATAAGCGTAATTTTGAGCGTGTTATCAATTTAGGTGAACATGCCAGTGAAATGACCCGTGACGATCTTGACGCTAAAATCGAATCCACAGTGGCTGAAATCGCTTCTGTCAAAGCTGAGCTTGAAACCCATCGCGCGCAGTTACGTTCGTTCGATGCGCAGATTAGTTCTGCTAAATGGAATGACGATCGCCGTGAGATCAGAGCGCAATTTGATGGCCAGTTATCAATAACCAATGTTGCAGTCGGTAGTCGTATTGGTAACATGCATCTTTATGATACTTCTAAAAAGTTTTTAGAAATGCGTATTGCTGATCAAACGTATCGCTATATTAAACCTGGTCAATTTGCAGAGTTTTATGTTGATGCATTTCCTGGTGAGATTTTTCGTGGACGTGTTCACAGTGTCACTACGGGGACGGGCGAGTCGTTAATCAGCCCAATGGCAGGAACCCAACATGTTAGACAGCACGTGGGTAACAACAACAGCAGTCACGGCCGTACAGTGATTATCGAGTTTGAAGAGCCGGAAGGTTATATCATACCAATTGGTGCTACAGGTTCAGGCTGGATCTCGGCGGATAAACCAGCTGACTTTTTAGGGTTTATGGATATTATTGGTGGCGCAACCATCAGGCTTAAGGCATTAAAAGCCTATCTTAATGCTCTATAAGTTGGGTTTAAGTGCGATTTATAAGTGCTTGCACCTAGTCTAGTTATAAGCTCAGCTTAATTAGTGTCTGCAACATGTTATTTTTAAAGGGAGCTTCGGCTCCCTTTTTTATTCACTCGCATCTTATTTGATCAAATCCTTACGCCACTAGCAAAGCTGCAACCAGGGAAAGACGTATATTGGTTTAAAGGCTTAAATTCGATAATGCTAACTTCACTGATTTTATCGGTTTCAATTGTCTGCTCTATTTCAAAATAAAACCACCATTGCCTGTTTAATGAGGTTAACTCTATATAGGGATAACTCCTCATTTTCCAGCTGCCTTTCAGATGATCTGAGTGTGTGACTGCCTTACTGGTATATGATAATTCATAAGTATTATCTTCGTTAAGCTCCAGAGCCACTAACGTATCGCAATTTCTGCTTTGGTATTCGTTAGCCAGATCTCGTGTGGTGACTTTATCTTTAGGCTTAACGCCATCAGGCAGCAAAAATAAACCCACATTATCTTTGCTATACCAGTGATTTCCAGACTTTAGCATTTCAACGTTAGGAATTACCCAGCCATTATCAGAGAGGGAACCAATAAGTCCTTGAAGGTGAGTTTCATCCTTTATAAAGGGGGAATATAAGATGGTTGATTGATTTACCGTATCAGGGAAAGCGTGGGTATTGGTTGTCACTTTATAGTTAGCTTGTTCCAGCGTCGTGGTGACTTTCTCAATCTCAGCCTCTGATAAATAGCGCGTATATAAATGTACTTCAGTAGCTGAACAGCCAGCAAGCATCACAGTCACGATAACGAGTTTCCATATTTTCACTTCATTGTATCCTTACAAATTAGTTTATGTCGTTATTTTGTCTACACAACGACTTTGGCGTAGCTTTCTCTGTCTATATCATCAACTTCTACCGAAATAGAACAATCCTTTATTGATAAGGCCTTCAATTGCGCGAGTACTAATTGAGTGAGTTTTGATTTTTGCTCAACATCACGCCCAGAAAGGATCTTCAAGGTAACGTGGATAAAATTAATATCAACTGCACCGGTTTGGTAATGTGAGTAAGCGATGGCCCTTACCTTGATATCACTGCCTTCTGGGTCAAATAAGTTTGAAGTTAACGCACCTCGGTGAACTAACGGTACGAGCAGATTTCCATCAATTTCTGTCGAGTGCTCAATAATACAATGTGGCATTTATAACTCCTGTATCCCTGTTAAAGTCGTGAATAAAACTGTTTTCTATGATTCATTTAAGCTTTTGATCCAACTTAATTGATCATCACACTGGCTGCTTAACTATGGCTGATTACAATACGCATTAATTAGCTGCTTTAAAAGTAGCGATATGATTTTAAAGATAAGAGTTGGAGATAGGGGAGTGCTGGGCTTTTGTACTGAGTTTAAGTATCGAATTTATGTATCGAGCTGTAATGGTGGATGTCTGCGTAAGTTAAGCATTTACACTCAATCCACTCTCTATCTATTTTACCAGCTCAACATAGTCATTATTCGCTTCGATACTATTCATTCCGATGCTATTCGCTTCGATACTATTCGCTTCGATATAGGATTTGCTTTGTAAATACTGCTGAATCAGGCCTTGAGATAAAATAATCATCGTCATTACTTGATAGAGTATTCCTGACCATGACATCAAATATATTGATAGAATAAGGTTCAGTGTGTTACTGGCTATCATAGCGAGTCTTAACTGGCTGCCTGCAAAGTAAAATAAGCTAACACTCATGACGACAGCAGCCATGACTGCACACCATTCACTCCAATGTTCAGCCCACATTAAACCCTGTAGTATCGCAACACCGCTAAAAAGCATAGTCAGGAATAAAGGGGACAAGTTAATTGAGTCATCCTTACTGATGCTTTGACAACAACGAAAGCGAATAACATTTACTAGTTGATTCGCCATGCCTAAAAAACTGCCTAATAGACCTAAATGAACAGCAGTAAGTATTGCAGCTACCATATTGCCATGAATAAATTTGCAGTCTTGCTGTTGACTATTTGCCCACCAACCTATGGCCATTGAGACAAATCCAATTGCTTGGATAAAAAATAACTGATTTAAAGCAAACTCAGGCACGCACAGTAATCCGATAAAAATTTGAAGGTGCGTATTGTCTATATTTTCGCCGCTAAAACAATGATCCAGTCGAGGTTTATTCAATTATGCTGATATTAGCTTGTAAAAGCCCACACATGTGTAATTCACGTTATTATGTCGTTATATTTTTGTGTTGTTTAGGCGCTGTTTTTGTTGCTGCGCACAAGTTGTTTAGCGGTATAAAATGGGCAATATAAGGTCAATACACTGCTTATTGAGTGGCAGCTTATGAGTCACGTTGATTAAGTGACTGTTGATTAAATGACTGTAGGTTGAATGATTGTAGATTGAATAGATGTGATTGAGCAATTGAAGCTCGAACAACTGCTGCTTGAGCTATTACAGCATTGAATAAATGCACAGGCGCTTTATTTTAACGGCAACTAACCTGAGGAATATCTTGCCAGCTGGTGGTGTATTGCGGTGTCAGTAAGTCGCGGCGCATATGCCATTTTCCGCCAATACCTTGTGCAGCCACAAACACTGAGTCAGTGCCATAACGTTGATTGAGCGTATCACAAACTTGCATTAATGCAGGATCTTTAGGCGGCGTGAACAAATCACCTTGTAAATGTTGTACAGGACATAAGTCCACCAGCCCGACGCCGATTTTATAATAACGGGTAGAGGGGTTAAACAGTTGGCTTCCAATGCTTGTTGCATGACTGATGAGTTCACAACTGTCGTTGGTTGGCGTCGCGCAGCGGTAGTGATACTTAAAACCGCTAGGCTGTTCATCATAGGGGGAGTTTCGGGCAAAAATGAGTAAGCTACTTGCTGCAGAACCTTGTTTGCGTGCTTTCGCTGCCGCAATCCCAGCATGCTTACTTAAGGCTTGTAGTAATGCCTCTTTGTCTGTGATGCGCTCACCGACACTGCGAGTCGAAAAAATTTGCTGCTTATCTGCTCGAGCACTGTCCCAGCCCTTACATTCTTCGCCATTCAATTCACGTACCGTGCGCTCTATTTCAATGCTAAAGCTTTTTCGTGCAAGCCCTGGCTGGAGTTTAGAAAGGGCAAGTGCAGTTTGAATGCCCATTTGTTGTAACCTTTTGCCTATACGAGAACCAATTCCCCATACATCGGTGACCTTCATGCTAGCGAGAATATTTTGTCGTTGCTGAACTGAGTCAATATAACAAACGCCATTATAGCCACTCAGTTTTTTTGCCGCATGGTTTGCCACTTTTGCTAGGGTCAGGGTTTCACCGATACCGACACAAACAGGCAAGCGAGTTTCTTTCCATACTGCGCGGCGTATATGAGCCGCATGGGTCAGCAAGCAAGGAATTGCAGGATAAGTTTGTTTAAATGATAAGAAGGATTCATCAATTGAATATATGTGTTGCTCTGGTGCGAAGCGGCCAATGACGTCCATCATCGCACTAGAAAGCGAACCATATAATTCATAGTTAGAGGAGAGCGCAATTACGCCAAGTTCGTGGCATAAGTCTTTGACTTCAAAGTAAGGGCCAAACTTACCAATGCCTAACGCTTTTGCTTGTCGGTTGGCGGCAACAATACAACCGTCATTATTGGATAACACAACAATAGGGCGACCGCGCCATTCAGGTCTGAAAACCTGTTCAGCGCTACAATAAAATGAATTGGCATCAACCAAGGCGTACATAAGTTAACCGCCCATTCTAATCATTAACTAATAAAGGACTTTGGCGATGGCAACGAATTGAACGGATCACCACGCCCTCAACACTAAAATTGTCGTGCTCTTGGATTAACACGCTATTGTGATGGTCATTGGCCGACAACAGTAATCGGCGCTTGGTATCAATCAGCTTACAGACGAAGTTGCCGTTGTAATTAGCCACGATTACATCATGGTTTTCAACGTTGACGTGACGATCGACAATCAGAATATCTTTATCAAATATGCCTATCTTTTCCATTGAGTCACCACTGGCTTGACCAATGAAGGTGGCACTCGGGTGCTCAATTAACAGTTCATCTAAACTGAGTGGTAGTTGTCGATATTCTGCTGCAGGGGACTCAAACCCGGTGATCCCAGCGCTAGCAAAAATAGGAATAACGTTCATAAATTTCATATCTAAAATAACTGTATATTTATACAGTATTATAGTGCTCCCCGTAAAATTGGCAATCAATTCCGTTTATTTGTATTCGATTTGAACAATCTGTTGGTTATTTATTCGAAGATAGCGTTGAGGCTTCTTAAAAAGAACCATCATGAATTGAACAAGTTAATTGGTTGTTCAGCTTAGGTTTAGCAAAAGTAGGTAAAATAGCTATCAAGTTAGCTAATTCAGTAAAGCGGTATGTAATGTAAAAAATCTTTGGAACTAACTGGCGCAAAAAGGTAACTAATAAATGATGAAAGTCGTTACCTTAGTACAAGTTAACTACATCACTGGCTTACTCGCATCGACGTAAAAGGTATATTAAATATGAAAAAATTAATCATGGTCGCAATGTTTGCTTTCTTTTCTGTGGCAGCAAATGCCAGCTATTCAACGCAGCAGTCAGTTGTAATCCAAATCGATCAAGCTAGGGCGAACATAGAATCAGCCGTGAGCTGTTCTATCATTTATTCCCATACACCAATGGCGACTGAAGCGGATTATTACAAAGGCATGGTTTACGAGAATTACTCAAACCTTGTTGAGCAATTAGTATTAACAGGGCAATCAGAACAACAGGCGAGACAAACGGCAATGGAGCAAGTTGTTTCACAAGCACAACACATGGAAAAATTGTTAAATGATGAAAGAGCAGGTGGTAAGGCGCAATTCACTCAGTTGCTTAAGCAAACCGCAGTTCAAAACCAATGCGTGCATTATGCTAATCTGTAACGCTATCCATCAATAGAAACAAATCATAATATAGGCTTGCCGAAACAGGCATTTGGAAGCAATCACTTAAAAATAGCCGCTTATAAATAGATAGTTGAAATATACAGAACAATAAATCATCGTTATGTGCAAATAATAAGCACATAATGATGACCGGGCATTTAAATCTAAAGCCTCGTGAATATCTCGTGTTAGTAAACAGTTATACTCTCTATTTTACAAAAGCTTAGAATATATACTGCAACATTATGTTCTATTTTGTATTTTTAGGTGGTCCTGTCGGGGCTTCATTAGCCGTGATATAACCATCTTTATTTTTATCAAAATGATTAAATCGTTTTGTACTTGCTTGAAACTCTGATGCCGATACTTTTCCGTCGCCATTTTTATCAAATCGATTAATGAATTTATTATGTGGAGAACTGTTTTTGTTATGGGCCATTTTATGAGTTTTGTTGTCTGAACTTGTACTCATGCTTGTATTTGTAGTATCAACTATCGCCGAAGAGCTATTTGAATATTGATACACTTGTTCAGCTTGGTATTGGTGACTTGCTTCAGTGGCAAGCTCAATATTACCAGCCCTTACGCTACGCACATAGTTATCAACTCGAATGTAATCGCCTTGTGGCCCACGGGACATGGGTTTACCCGTTTTAGGATCACTGCGCTGAGAACCCGCACCGTGAACATCCATTGTATTACCGCGCATTACGCCCAAAGCTTTACCGAAAGCAACATAAACAGCGCCAGATGCAGGCACTGGCCCATCAAGATGAGTGGTGGAGCTCCAATAATAAGGGTAATCTTTATCGCCAGCTTCATTTGTTATTGCTGTTGTTGAGAAAATAGGGTCAATAGCAGCTGAGTGGCTGGTTTCGGGTGAACGACTATAATCCAAAATACTTTGCAATTCTTTTGCATTGGGTAAGCGCCAATCGCTATGGCCTGCTAATGTGAGGTTTTCTGAATACTGCAATGCTTCTTGCCAATTCAGACCATGCTTGCTGTCATCTTGTTGCCAGATTAAGCCTGTGCCTAAATCTGTAATGGTGCCATCATTATTGTCAACGAAATTATTTTTACCATAAGCTTCATTGCCTCTAACGAATCTAAAGTACATTTTATTCGCAGATTTTGTGCGAGGATTATACTTTGGATAACCTTTAATTCGGCCATCAACAAAGTTTACGCCAAAAATCGTCTGATCATTTTTCATTGTCTTGCCAACATATTCAGTACTAGACCATGTTTGAGCATCAATTTCTCGTTCACCAGCTTGAGTATTACCAATGGGTTGACTAAAAAAGTGGGTGTCGATGAAAGGAGTAAGGGCTTTTTGCCCTTTAACGCTGCCTGAAAATTGAATAAGCGAGTAGAGCTCTTTAATCGTAGGGATCCGCCAGTCACCATATCCAGCCAATTTTAAACTGGATATTTTTTGTAATGCCTGCTCATAGGTAAGTTTTTCACCCATTTGTTGTTGCCACATTAAGCCGGTTACATTATCTGTAATCGTGCCATTATTATTGTCTGTATATGATGGAGGATTAGAGCGATAGTTTGCATCCTGGCCATAAAAGCTATTGGCCTTGTCAGGTAATGGCATTGCGGCAGTATTGTTGTAGGATATCCTTTGCCCTGTATCGACAATTGGGTAACTTGTTATATTAAATGATGAATTAGCTAAATCTGTTGCATATGCAGAAGCTGCTAGCAATGAAATAAACACTGAAACTCCAAGAATTCGCTTTTTCATAAAATACCTATTTTTAAAAACCATCTAATAAAACCTATCTTTTGCTAAAGATGTATTAAAAAGCATCAGTTAAAACCTATCTAGTAAACATTATGCATAACAACTTAATGGTAGTTATGTTTTTACTCAGGTTTAATCGAGTCGTGATTAATGCATTATCGCTAATTAAAATAGCAATAATAAAGCCAACAAAAATAAACTTTACTTAACTTTAAATACGTTTCATGAGTATTTTATCTATCGATTTTAACTGGATGTTTGTAGCACTAGGTTGGCGATACATTAGGCTTAGCAGAGCTACAATTTATGCGGTTGACATGTTAACAGTATAATTTACTTAGCTTTACATGTTACTCATTATTGTTTACATGCGTATGTGTATAATTTAATTACAATAACTCAGAAAATAAGTATAAAGATGCATAGTAAAGTTAGAGTAATAAATCTGTCACTTGTGATGATATTTTTTTCATTCTCTCTTATTGGCTGTGGTTCAGGAGATTCTGATTCTGCCGCTGTAGAATTACCAAATAACACGATTCCTATTGCGAACCCTGGCGATGATCAAATGGTAATGACTGGTGAGTTGGTTACCCTTGATGCAAGTGCTAGTACAGATCCAGATGGTGACACGTTAACCTACAACTGGATCATCACTTCTGCCCCTAGCGGCATCGTAAGTTTATCTGATGTGTCGAGTTCAACACCCAATTTTATAGCTGATACCGATGGTGATTATGTTATTTCACTTACAGTCAACGATGGCACTGATAATAGTGAGGCTGCTACGGTCATTATAAGCAGTTCATCCACCAGTGCAGAAAACACTTATACCATAGTAGATACCAATCAAATCATTTGTTATGACTCATCAACAGGCCAAGCTGAAACATGTGAAGGCAGCGGCTACGATGCTGATATTTCGGGAAATCAACCGAGTTATACACTCAGTAATGATGGCACAACCGTTACCGATAATGTGACTGGCTTAATTTGGTTACAAAGCACCGATATTAATGCAGACGGCCTGGTAAATTACGATGACAAATTATATCAAAATGAAGCCGTTGAATATTGCGAAGCGCTCGATTTTGCAGACCGAGAAGACTGGCGTTTGCCCAGCGTAAAAGAAGCATATTCACTTATTCTATTCAGTGGTAAAGATGCGAGTAACTATCAAGGTACAGATACATCAACGCTTGTCCCTTTTATCGATCCTGTTTTTGATTGGGCATTTGGGGATTTAAATTCCGAGAATGATCGCATCATTGATGGTCAATATGCATCAACCACACTTTATGTCAGCAACACGATGTTTGGCGACCCAACCATGTTTGGTGTTAACTATGTTGACGGAAGAATTAAAGGCTACCCGACAGATACAAAAGAATATTATGTTCGCTGTGTTACAGGTAATACAGACTATGGTGTTAATCAATTTGTTGATAATAACAATAAAACAGTGAGTGATAATGCAACAGGCTTAATGTGGCAGCAAACCGACACTGACTCGAACAATTGGGATGATGCTGTACAACAGTGCCAAACAGCTACAACAGCAAGCCAAACTGATTGGCGTCTGCCTAATGCAAAAGAACTACAAAGTATTGTTGATTACACTGTTTCGCCAGATACCCACAACCAAGCAGCTATAAACAGCATATTTAATAGTACCTCGTTTGTGAATGAAGAAGGTGTTATTGATTGGGGCTACTACTGGGCGTCAACGACACACGTTGATAACGACGGTGACGGCAGTAATGCAGTCTACGTGTCATTTGGTCGAGCTTTAGGTTACATGCAAAGTACGATTTTAGATGTTCATGGCGCAGGCTCACAACGAAGTAACGATAAACTTGATGTTGCTAGTGAACCTGGCGCAACATCAGCACAAGGAACAGACGGGGTGTTTTATTATAAAGGGCCTCAGGGTGATATCTTACGGAGTAATAATAAAGTCCGTTGTGTTCGAGATATCGAATCCAATAGCACTGATACCCAGCAGTTCACTTTATTCTCACCTTTAAAATCTACCGAAACTTACCTTATAAATGAACTTGGTGAAACTGTTCATAGTTGGCAAAGTGATTACCGCCCTGGATTATCAGTCTACCTTTTAGAAGATGGCACGTTATTACGCACTGGTACTAGCGATAATATCGATCCTGTTTTTGCTGACATGGCGGGCGGTACAGGTGGGATTATCGAAATACTGGATTGGGACAGTAATCCAGTATGGAGTACTAGTCTGTCAACTGATCAATATTTAAGTCATCACGATGTAGAAGTGTTACCCAATGGCAATATCCTTGCCATAGTTTGGGAAGCAAAAACTGCAGAGGAAGCCCTAGCACTAGGGCGAACACAAGTCGCTGATGATTCACTATGGGCTGGTGCGGTATATGAAATCTGCCGTGCTAGTAGCAGTAATCCTTGTATTGATGGAGATACAGTCTGGCGTTGGAGTGTTTGGGATCATATCGTGCAAAATGTTGATGAAGAAATTAGCGATACTTTTGTTTCAGACATAGCGGCGCACAGTGACAAAATTAACCTTAATTACTTTAATGGTGCCGGCGCTTCAGACTGGACCCATATTAATTCGGTAGATTACAACGTGGATACAGATCAAATTTTGTTAAGCGTGCATAACTTTAATGAATACTGGATTGTAAACCATCAAGATTCAACTCAAGGAATCGTTTCACGTATTGGTAATCCTGCTGCATATGAGAGTACAGGTGAACAAACATTGTTTGTACAGCATGACGCACAATGGATTGATGAAGGGCTTGCTGGGGCAGGCAATATCTTAGTCTTCAATAATGGGACTAACAGACCCGAAGGCGATTATTCATCAGTCGATGAGTTTTGTTCAGCAGAAAATGATTGTACTGAAGGTGAAATGCTCAGCAGTTATAGCGAAGGTGTGACTGGTGAGTTTTATGCATCGCGAATTTCAGGTGCACAAAGATTAACCAATGGTAATACGCTCGTTTGTGAAGGGACAGAAGGCCGTTTATTTGAGTACGACAACAACTTCAATATTACGTGGGAATATAACGTAGGCTCAGAAGTGTTCAGAGCAGTAAGATATGAATCAAGCTATGAAGGTTTAAGTCAATTAAACTAATTACACTGTCAATGACGCTTGCAATTTGCTCTTTATAAAAGCTCTTGGTGCAATCTTAAAGACAGCTTTAAAAAATTCTAATAACTAATAAATAATAACTAACAACAACCTATATTGTTTTCATATAGCAGAGGCTTAAGTTTAACAGGCTTGAATACGTGATTATGTCGATATAGGCAAGGGTAGTCACAGTCACTTACTTCTACAACATGGAACAGACGGAGTATTAAATTTGTCTGTCTCCATCATGTAAACAGCTTTACCTAACTCGCCATTGTAAAATAATGTACTAAAAGAGAAGCAGCACAAAATATTCATTAACACACTCAATCTCTCATTAGCTTTAATGCCTGTGTATTCACGCAGGTATCATTTATTTCTTTAAATTTGCGCCATTTTATTTCTCGTTATGTAATCAATAAAATTCTCGGTTTTAGATTATGAGGACTTAACGTATTGATATGTAGCGTAATTTAAGAACTCTGCGGATTTTTTATCGAGAATAAAGATTCTCGTTAAAATTTATTCTCTGTTTTATCTACCCAAAAGGATAATTGTTTCAAGGTTACTAAGCTGATAACTTGCTAAAAATATTGATAATTTAGGCATGTTAGCGATATATATTGCGTTGAATAGCTAAGGATGTTTTTCGGAATTATGCTAATAAGCCTGTTAGTCGGCATGCTAATTTAAGTTCCGCATGTATTAGTTTTAAATAATTGAATATAAGGGAATTATAATGCAAGTTACATATAGGAAAGCGGAAGAACAATATCAAATAAGAGAAAGAATGTTTAATAAAATGAAAATACTTAAAATCATAACTTTAATGTTTATAACTGTAGCCATTGTTATTGTCCTTTCTTATGAAAAAATTATAACCAGTGTATTGTTGCCTCAGTATATAGACTGGGCATATGAGGTAGATCGAAAAGGGCAGGAAATAGGCGTCTCCTTAGATAAAAAAGAGTTGTTGCTCGCGGCTGAAATTGGAATCGTACATCCAGAAAAAGTAAGAATTGTTTATGTTAATGAAGTACCTTTCCCTTATGAAAACTTCGCATTAAAGGTTTTTGGTGAAGCGGTTGGGATTGTTGGTGAAGGAATAATAAACAATGCTCAAGTCTTCGGTTATTCAATATACGCTCGTAAAGACTTTGAGTTAAATAGGACGAGACTAGCTCATGAATTGGTTCATGTACTACAAATAGAAAGAGCCAGCTTAGATGAAGTAGTAAGCCAACATTTTTCCGATATGTCGAAATACGAATACGATAAAGCACCGTTAGAAATGGAAGCATTTGAAGCTAATAAAAAATACAGTGAAAACTGGTAGCCAAAATAATTTTTTGGGAAATTAAACAAAAAATAGTAACCAGCAAGCATCTGCTCCATATGTGAAGTGTTATTAGTTCTGTTTTATAACGGGGATTAAATGAATAAGTTAAAAACTTCAAGGGTAATAATAGCTATACCATTTTTTATTATTGGTACTGGTTCTGTCGTCAGTGCTTTCTGGCTTGTTATTGGCAGACTGTTGGAAGGAATGATGTGGAAAGAAGATGATAGTTTTGTTATTGGTGCGATGGTCGTGTTAATACTATTTGGAAGCTCTTTTATAAGCTTTGGAAAAGATGCCTTATATAAGGGGCATTCTGAAAGGTCTAAACGCTTAATAGGACCAACTATTTTCTATGCAATTGGTGTAATTATTTTAATTCCAGGAGTATGGTCATTCTTTGCAGGATCTCAACAAGCACTAATGATATCACTGCTTGGCATAGCTTCAATTATCTATGGTCTTCGTTTGTCACATAAAGTAAAAAAAGAAAAGTAAAAATTATCTCAAACGAGGTTTAACAGCAATCAAACACAGACCAAGTTGTTTAAAAGGAGTATCACAATGAAGATTGGCGTTTCACTAGCAATTCTATTACTTACTTTTTCTAATTCAGTTCTCGCTGATTGTAAATCTGAACTTGCTGATAGACTCGAAGCAGATTTGAATTTAACTTATCAGAAATTTGATCAAACAAATGATTCAGGTTTTAGGTTGTTAGAAGCGTCAGGTTGTTATGCTGAAGCAGCAAGTTTAATTAAAACCTTCATCAAACATAATAATTCAAAAGAGAATGCTTTAATCTGGCACCTTGCTCAAATGGAGGGCTTTGCTGGTAATTATGAACAAGCAATCACACACGCAAAAAGCGTTTTAATAGACAATGAAGACTTATCTAAGTTTCCAATGCATTGGAATGACTTTGTGTTGGGGAATATAGCTTTTTGGTCGAAAGATGAACAGAGCTTAAAAAAGCATATCGATAATATTCAGATAAACTCCGGATTTAAACCAAATAAAATAAATTTAAAATACCTAAGTAAGTTGCTTGTTAACTTCGATAGCAGTTATAAAGAAGCCCTTTTGTAATGTAATGCAGAAAGTTATTAAAATAGCTTAAAAACAGCTGGTTAGGTTTCATCCCTCTGAACTTTGGAGCCAACTATTTTTAGCCTCTTAATGTGGCATAAGGTTTTACCCAGACTTGTTTATAATTATATTTTGTGAAAAAACCATAATAATTTTCCGATTATTGCTCCGTTTAACGTAGCGTTTTATTTTAAGGAGCACGCATGACCGTCATTAGTCATCAATTAGCTGAACAATATACTTGGGGCAATCAATGTGATGGTTGGCACCTTGTAAAATCAGATAGCTTAAGTGTAATCCAGGAAAGAGTTCCTGCGGGTTGTGCCGAGTCTCGCCATTTCCATGTTAAAGCTGAGCAATTCTTTTTTATATTATCCGGTATTGCAACCATGGAACTTGAGGGGGAAACTTTTAGGTTATCCCCAAATGAGGGGATACATATTCCTGCAGGTTCAAGACATCAACTGAGCAACCAACACGATCTTGATTTAGTCTTTACAGTCACTTCGACGCCACCGAGTCATGGTGACCGAATTGAAATATAATGAGGCTAGGTATCAGTGCAGGTGTAGGTTGGAAGGTTATAATGAAAAACTTGAATGACATTGTGACTCTTTATCATAAAGAGCTGCGCAAAGGCGATATATTAGTTGCGTATAACGAGTTGGTGAAATTTGTAATGAACACCAGAACGGAACTAGTAAAAGATTTAGAACACCAATACTCTTTTACAAAAATTCGCCATGGCTACATGGATTTCACATATTTTTATTACACCAATGATTTTTTAAAGCGTAAAAATTTAAAATTCACTCTTGTGTTAAATCACTTAGAAATGAGATTCGAGGTTTGGCTTTTAGGAAATACTATTCCAGTTCAAAAAGAATACTGGAACTGGTTAAAATCAACAAAGTGGAATAAAAATAACAGTGAAATGCCTCAATATTCAATTATTGAGGCTGTAATAATCAATAAACCAGATTTTAATAACCTAAAATTACTATCCGAAAATATTCAGAAGAATATGATTCAAGTAACGGATGAAATCATAGAGTTATTGCAAGTACAAGCATCTAGCAAGGCTTAATGCAATGAAGCAACAATCTTACGAGGTTGAAACCCACGGATAATCACGCCATTGACTTGTAAGAGGGGAATCGCTTGCCCACCTAATGCTTCATAGCGCTCATTAGCATCATAAGACTTTTCAATATCATAATCAGCAAACGCGATGTTATTGTCATTAAAGAACTGACGTGCATTCTTGCAGTAACCGCACCAGTCCGTTGAGTACATCACCACGACATTGTCGGCTGCAAAAGTGGGCTTGTTCGTGTTATTGGTTATGGCATCCCAATTTTGATATAACGCATAAAGAACGATTAAAACGAATAACTTTTTCAATTTACACCTTCCGTGGAGTAATGAGTGGTTTAGAGAAATAACTTAGCGTCATTGAATCTGAAAATAAGTTATTATCAATTTTTATGTTAAATTTAATTCGATGAGTTTTTATTTACTCAGATGAATGAGTTGAGTTCATTATTGTAAAAACTTGTACTTATCATCAATCACACATTGCTCAATTGGCATGGGATTATTATCACGATTCACAATCCAGCATTCGTCGTAAATAGAGCAGTAGCAAAGCTCTATTGAAATTAAATTATCCGCTTTTAAAATATCATCAACTTTATTACCTTTGTACAGCACTGGCGTGATCGTCTTTTGCGCAGATAACACCGTTTTTCCTATGTGAGATTGCGTAACCTCTTCGAATACATTGATATCTCTCCATTGGGATAGATATTTTTTATCGTGTGTTACCTTAGCGTACTTGATGACCGCTGGTCCTGTACCATTGTTAGAAACAATATATCTAAATGAATCGTAACCATAGCCTCTAGCTATTTCAACACTGGGCCAAACTGAAGCTCTAGCGTATGCGCGATCGATTGCTGCCGAATAAATCGAGGTAAAAGTGGTCACAATGCCAATGACTAATGCAGAAAAAGCAACAATCATTTCAGGATTCTGATACCAAGGTTTTTTAGCCAATTGTTGAACGATGAGGTTGTCAATTTGCTGTTCTCTGGTAGCTAACTTTTGCGCAGTCTCTGTTTGGTTGATTACTTGATCATTTACTTGAGAATTTGGCGGGATACCACTTTCCATGTTGGGAAATCCTATTGTGCATAATTGAATATTTTATGGCTCGATGCTACCTATATTAATAGGTTGTGACAAGTGTGTCTTGGTAAATTTAACCTAACTAAATGACGCAGAATTAGTTAAAAGTACAATTAAATCAGATGGGTGACAGTATTCAATATGGCAGTAATAAAGATGACAGTGTTAAGGGTGACAGTGTTCAAATTCGGCTGAGATACATTGTCTCATTGTGGAAGTTTATCATTGAGCCTTTAAGGTATTTGAGAAAAATAGCTGAAATTAATAATAACTAGGCAACATAATAAAATTTCATACTAGTGTTTTACCAGCATTAATTTCCACCATATTACCCCTCAAGTCGCATTAGCTGATCATCCCTGAATCCTTAAAACAGAAGCCCTGATGAACGGAATAATGTTGTTAGCTCACTGATAAAAAATAAATAGGGGTATAAAAGAAATTACCTGCAATCGTATGTAATTGAATATTATTAGTACAGTCGCTAGCTTAGTAAGTTAAGGGATTGCTAATTAAGATAAAAACATGCCAAAGCTATACAGAATATTCAACCAACTAGCACTTAATAAACACAGCCAAACTAAGACAAGCTTTAATCTGCCTCTACATTTGTTTAGAGGTTTAGCCATTATTGCAATTGTTGGCGCACATGCTTGGTCATTTATGATTTTTTGGACAGGGTCGTTAGACTCGATAGGACTTAAGGTTCTTTTTTCGATAACTGAAATGTTGTTTCATGGCTCAACGCTTTATTTTGCACTTATCTCCGGAATGCTATTTAGCATGGTATTAGCAAAACGCTCCTGGAAACAGTTTTATGAAAAAAAGTTATTACATGTAATTTTACCCTATATTGCAGTATCGTTATTTTACTTTTCGTTTTATGGGGGGTGGCAAAGCGAAATGCCTCAAAATGAATTTTTCATCAGTTTGTTGTTAGGAAAAGCGTCAATTCATTTGTGGTATATCCCCGTGTTAATGGTGCTATATCTATTAACGCCATTGTTATGGCAATTGGTTAGCAATCCTCAATATAAATGGCTTACATTGACCATTATGCTGATACCTTTGGTCATTTCACGTAGTCCATTTCCTGACTTTATTAAGTTACAAACGTTTTTTTATTTTGCTGGAGCCTACGCAACAGGCTTATTCTTCGGCTGTCATTTCAAGCGAATTTTAGATTTGATTAATCTACACATCAAAAGCTTATTATTGTTATTAGTGGTGTTAAGTGTAGCGATTGTCGCTAGTTATTTTTTCGACTTTTACGATACTGGTTGGTTTTCTGTTAGGCAGTCATTAATCTATTTGCAAAAATTGATTATTACAGGTGTTGTGTTAGTTGGGTTGTATTTAGCAACAGAAAAACCTAAATCTGCAAAGACACCAAAGCAAATCTCATTCTTATCGTTGGTGACTGTGTTAGGTGATATGGCGTTTTCAGTTTATTTTTTACATGTATTTTTTATGGGCTGGATTATTTATGTAGCTCAAAATTGGCTAATAACTGACAGAAATACATTCGAAATAGGTTTATATGGGCTCGCTAGTTTAGTTGGCTCTATTTTGGCAAGTGTCTTACTTACACTCATATTTCAAAAAATATTCTCAAATAGCTCGAGAAAATTGATCGGTGCATGACCTAGGTAGCTGAGCAGATAGTATGAAATTATCACAGATTCGAAACACTAAAGTGTTAAGGATATAGTCGCTTTTTTACAATAGAACCTATCTGAGATAGGGGCTTGAAACTCAACGTTGGAATGTGCCTGATGAATTCATTAACGGTACCACAAGGAGCATCATTTCACTCCTTGTGGGTATGATTAAAAATAACCTAAGCGTATTATTTTACTGTGTATCTTAATAATACTTCGTTATCGAGTACTACATTCGTTGACCAAATAAAACTGGCGCCAGCACCGCTAAATTTATCAATAAAGTTCATATACGCTTTTTTATTGTTTACACCAATTTCATCTTCTGTGTATAGCGTTGCTTGTGGCCACAAACTTGAATCAAACTCTTTAGTCATCCAGTTATTCGGTGTCTGCCAATGAACAGCAAAAGCATCTTGTCCTTCATCAGTCCCTAGTGTACTGCATGTAATGGACATACGTTTACCTTTAGATTCTGTTAAACAAGTCAAATCATAAATAGGCGAGGTATAAAAAGTTTGCGCTTGCCAATCTTCATTAGTGACAGTGCCGTCACTAAAACTTGCTATAAAACCGCCATCACCAGGGTGATAAGCTTTACCTCGATTCTTTTCTGTTCCCAATCCCAGATTTTCTTCCCAATCAATGACTTTAATTGCAATCGTATAGGGTGTACGGACTTTAAATTTAACCAGACTTGAATTAAATGGCGTAAAAGGAACGGTATCAACTGCGATCATTTTGCCGTTGATATATAGCTCAAAATAATTGTCAGCAAAAATATAGCCAGTAATTTCTTCCCCATCAGGGTCAACAACAACGAGTGGCACATCAGCTTGATTGACATCAGCAATACTGCTGTGAGTGATGCCTGCACATTGCTCATATAAATCGATTGCTTTTGGAGCTGTAGTAAAGTGGTTTGTAGCAGGAACAGTCCATACTTTACCTTTTGAATCGGAAATTTCTCCAATACCAGCCATGCGACTGCGCCCGCTTTTACAGTCAAAAATATTCGGTTCAATTGTTTTAGCTAAGCCTTGGGTAATACTTCCTGAGCCTTTGTATTGACTGAGACCACTTAAAGAAGCTGCAGATAAATTAACACTTACCATAGCTAATAAAGATATTGATGAAAGTGTAGTTATTTTAAGGGGATTAAAGGTCATGTAACTTATCCTTGTTAATCATCATTCTGTTTATAGATTAGTCTTAAACTGTAAATACAACAAAACATCTTATTATGAGAGATTAGATTCTCTGTATTAAAAGGTAGCAGGACATATTACCTAATTGCTATTTAGGGTAAATAATCTGTAAAAATAGGTACATTCTGTTTAAATTTTTCGTTAGCACATCTGTAATCTCCCCACTTTTTGCTAAACCATAAAATTAAAGCTACTGATTTTAATTATTTTTTGACACAATAACATTTATAAGTGTGCTATCTAATGAGAATCTAAATGAAACAATTGATCGTTTTTGGTGTGTTATGTGTCAGTGTTAGTGGCTGTGATTTACTCGATGATATTATTCACCCTAAACCCATTGTTCCTGACGCTAAGATAGATTCGGGTTTTAAAGATCAGGCACGCCAATTAGGCTTGTCTGATGCGGTCATTAATCGTTTATGTGTGGCCACTAAAAAAATCGACACCCATTGCATTAATACAGTCAATGACAACGACGTCCGAGAAGTGAAAATTGAATATTCAATGGAACAAGCGGTTATCAATAAAGATAATGCCCGTAGCTATAATAATAGCCGTGTTGTATTTCATTTAGCGACCGATGACTCTGCATCAAAAGTGTATTTTGAGAATACTCGCCAATATATTCAAAGCGATGGTTATAGCTATACATGGTCTGAGCCTGAAGGTTACGAAACCACATCACTTTCATTAGCAAGTGATAGTGATAATCCTGTTTTATTGACTAATGTAAGTGAGATTGAAGAAGTCTCAGCTGAAGAGTTATATGAAACCACATATTCTGAATTATCAAATGACGACTATACATTAGTTGCTGGTGCTGAAGTAATGGATGACATTACGACGGTTCTGTTTCCATCATTAACCTATATGTTAACCTTAGATGAATCGTTAGAACCTATTGATAATAGCTTTGCTATTTACACCGGTGGTCACAGTAATATCTTAGGTAACTTTGCGCCGGTTATTGCTGATGCCATAGAAGAAGTTTGGTTCTAACTTTATCTGCTAATCAGTAAATCATTTCAGTATTAAAACGGCTTCAGGGCCGTTTTTTGTTTGGGTGTTAAGTGTAAAATACTCGTCAATATAAGTGATTAGATAAATAAATGAGATTAGACAAATTTGTAATGCGCAGCACTCGATTAACGAAGCAACAAGTAACCACTTGTATTGAATCTGGTGAAGTCACTGTTAATCAACAAGTCATAACAGATGTTCGTTACCAAGTGCATGAAAATAATTATATTGAATATCAAGGTAAGCAGTTAGTCCCAAGGCCTTTTAGGTATTTAATGTTTAATAAGCCGGTAGATACAATATGCTCAAATGTAGATGGAGATTATCCTTCGATTTTACATTATCTTGAAATTGAGAATAAGGATGAGCTTCATATTGCTGGCCGATTAGACGCCGACACAACAGGTTTAGTGCTTATCACTGATGATGGGCGCTGGTCTTTTAATATCATGAGACCAGAAATGCAATGTGAGAAAACATATCGAGTCACATTAGCAAAAGCCTTAATACTAGGCGTAGCTGAAAGATTTGCTGAAGGCTTGCTGTTACAGGGGGAATCTAAACCCACGTTACCCGCTAAGCTTGAACACATTGAAACAGATCCAAGCCATGAACCTGCTGCACATCAAGTTTTATTGACTATTTCTGAAGGACGCTACCACCAAGTCAAAAGAATGTTCTTTGCTGTAGGGAATAAAGTAAAACAGTTACACCGCGAAAAGATTGGAAACTTAACGGTAGATATTCCTACTGGAACATGGCGATATTTAACAATAGATGAGGTTAAGTCACTGACTTATTAATTTATTGGTTAATTAATTCTGCAAATTTCACGCTATTCAGTCATTAAGTTATGTATAAGTACGGGGCTAAGGTATCATCTGCCCTAGATAACACACTTAGCTTATTTGTTTAAAATACAGCTATACGCTACAGCAACGGCTGATATGAAAATAGAAATCACTGAAATTTTAAGTATAGATAGTACAGATATCGATCCCAATATAACCTGTACTGGTTGTAAAGCGTGTTGTTGTAAATTAGAAGTGATTTTAATCTCAGAGACGGGCGTACCCATAGAGTATATCGGTGAAGATCAATGGGGCGGTGAAGTGATGAAACGCCTAGACGATGGTTGGTGTATTGCTGTTGATAGAGAAACCCTAATGTGTACGATTTATGAGAATCGACCATGGGTGTGTCGTGAGTTTGAAATGGGTTCATACGAGTGTGTAGAAGAAAGACAAAAAATGTAACAACTTAATTTAGATACTTTGAACAAAGGATTTGTCAGTAAATGAATGGAATGCAATTTTTTATTGAGTTATTAGATAAGCTCGCTTGGCCGCTAGTTTTTATTTTTAGTGTCGTCACACTTCAAAAGCCATTGTCAGCGTTAATTCCATTAGCCAAAAAGTTTAAATTCAAAGATTTTGAAGTGGAATTTGGCCAAGATTTAAAAGCGGTATCTAAAAAAGCCGAAGGAGCATTTCCTGAACTGGAAATTGACAAGAAATCTGTTTTAATCGCATCAGTCGACAATTTACCTAGCTCGTCAATTTTACAAGCTTGGAGTGAAGTAGATAAAGCCGCAGAAAACCTTATCAGCACCAAACTACCGAATGTCATTTTAGATTCTAATACACGCTATAAAGACATTGAAGAGACGCTAGTCACTGAACAAATCATTGATACCAAAAAAGCAAAATTATTCAGCGAACTACGTGTTCTTCGAAATAAAGTTGCCCATGCAAAAGGGTATGAAGTTGGCAAAGTAGAAGCTGTTCAGTACATAGAATTATGTTTTGTATTGGTCGATCATTTAAACCAACTTAAGCAAGCTTAGGCATTTAGATGCCATATCAAATGATCTCCCAAGTTAAATATAAGCTTGATATCTAACCTTGTTTTGGCAATGAAATCAGCTTGTGAATTGACTTTATTAAATAGTGGATCGCAAGCCCCAATAGTTATCTATTCCAATAGCGATAGACTATTAAACCACTAGCTAAAATATAAAGGAAACCTTCATCGTTTTTGTTGGCAACTTTCACCGAGTAAGCGCTAGGAAAAATAGTCCCCCAGTTATCAATTAATCGCCATCCTTATTGTAAATTACGACAGGATTAATAGGGTAGTCGTTAAACATCATGATGTTATCTTGGCTATTAACTGCGAGTGCATGACAGTTTTTACATGGTAATGGCTGATGTATAGCTTTCCCCTGTACAGTCAAGTTAATAAGTTAATTTGCCAATTGCTGATAATCATATCGTGAGAAGCATTCCCACTTTTAGGTAAGGTGTTTGGTTGGTAATCTTGTTGGCTTAATGATTGTTCGATTCTAATTCCTTAAAGGTAATCACACGTTAACTTATTGAAATTAAATGGTATTAGTGCTTTGTGTTTAAGTTGCAGATATAAAAATAAGCTTGTATATATTTAATTGTTAACAATTTCGCATTTATAGGGTAACATGATTGCAACTTAAGGGAGAGTTGTCATAAGTTGATTTACCGCTTCAATTAGGTGGGAGATCTCATAGAGACAACAACAATAAAGAAAAGTAAAAACGGGGATGTTTATGAATAGTGATTCGCACAGCGTATATTATTGTGCCATGGTGGTTGCCTTTGGCGCTTTTATATTAGGACTCGATGCTGCGCTGATTTCTGGCACGATAAAATATGTTTCCGCTGAGTTTTCATTATCGGATATGGAAGTGGGTACTATGGTAAGTGCACCAGGCTTAGCTGTTTTACTTGCTTTAATGTTCACGGGTCACGTTTGCAATCAACTAGGTCGTAAGAAAACTCTAATCGGCATTTCCTTTATCTATATATTTTCCGCAATTGCTTCTACCTTCGCACCAAATTATGAAACTTTAGTTATTGCTAGGTTTATTGGCGGGTTGGCTTTTACTTCTTTATCTGTAGCTGCCATGTATATAGGTGAAATAGCACCGGCAAACATTCGTGGCAAGCTAGTTTCTATTGTACAAGTAAGTATAGTTGTTGGTTTTTCAGCAGCTTATTTTATTAACTACGGTATGTTGCAGTTGTCACAATCTGGTGCGGACTGGGTTGTAGCTCTGGGGTTGGATACGCAAACATGGCGCTGGATGTTAGGCATTGAAATTATCCCTGCCATTGTTTGGTTCGGCCTTTTATTTACTGTTCCTAAGAGCCCGCGCTGGTTGATCATGAAAGGCAAAGAAGAAGAAGCAAAAGAGATTATTGCCCGATTTGATCATGACTTATCGCCAGAAAAAGAAGTCGCACAAGTTAAACGAAGTCTTGAAATAGACCCCGCTAGCCAATCATTTTTCGCATCTTTTAAATCCTTGTTCTCAACCAAGTTACGTAAAGTGGTATTTATTGCGTTAACTATCGCTATTGTTCAGCAGACAACTGGTATTAATGCCATATTATTTTATGCACCAACTGTATTTGAACAAATTGGCGTAGGAACAGATGCAGCTTTTCTAAATGCTGTTGTAGTAGGTGTAGTCGGCGTAGCCTTTACTATTTTAGCTATTTTCTTAATTGATAAAGTAGGCCGTCGACCACTACTTATGTCCGGTCTTATTTTAGCTAGTATAAGTTTATATATTTGTCATATTGGCTTTAAGCAAGCAACTTATCAACTTACCACTGATGAGATTGTTGAAATTCAAAAGACACACCAGGTTGCAGGTATTGAAGCGTTGGCAGGTAAAACATTTGATACCGATGTTGAATTTAAAGCAGCGCTAAAGGCGCAGTTATCTGAATCAGAACTTAGAGCGGTTGAAAGCGTATTAATGCAAAGCGCGACTAACATTAATGTTGCGCTTGTGATGACAGGTATCATGTTATTTATTGTTGCTTTTCATTACTCCTTAGGACCAATACTTTGGGTACTATTTTCAGAAATATTTCCAACTGGTGTCCGTGGTGTTGCTATTCCAGTTTTTGCTTTTATTAGTTCGATGGTGAGCTATTTGGTTCAACAGTTTTTTCCTTGGTTATTAAATAACTTAGGCGCTGCTGATGTCTTTTTATTCTATGCTGTCAGTGGCGTTGTTGGTTTTGCATTTTTATACAAGTTGTTGCCGGAAACTAAACACAAAACCATTGAAGAAATTGAAGCGGAATTAGTGACCACGAAGTAGTGGTGTGAAACTTTGAAGGCGAAATCGCAAGTTGCTTTGCTACAAATGGACCATAAATAACAGTGCAGTTTGCATCTGAAGCCATTGTTTTATTGTGACAACCAGAAGAAATAGAAATCGAAAAATCTGGTATTTATTACGGCCTATGCCATAAATATGATGAAAGCTATAAGAAACTACATCTGTAAATTTACGCCGCACAAATAATACGAGATGTGGCTAGGTTCCAGAACGCTGTTAGATAAAGCATTAACGAAAATTAGGGAGCTAGATAATAGCTTTTTATTTTTCACTTTATTATTTGTTGACAATTAAATGTAGATTATTGATATGACGACATTCGATCCAACTGAACACCCGCACCGCAGGTTTAACCCGTTAATTAATGAGTGGGTATTAGTATCCCCACATCGCGCTAAACGTCCATGGCAAGGACAAGAAGAGTCAGCTGACGTCAGTGTAAAGCCAAGTTATGACGAGTCGTGCTATTTATGTAAAGGGAATACCCGTGTTAATGGTGAAGTAAACCCTGAATATTCTGGCACATTTGTGTTTACTAATGACTTCGCGGCATTAAATGAGCAAACACCTGACTTTGAACAATCCGACCCTTTATTTCGTTTGAAAGCAGAACAAGGCGAAAGTCGCGTCATATGTTTCTCACCAGATCATGCCCGTTCATTACCTGAATTGACTCATCAAGAAGTTAGCGCCGTAATCGATACATGGCAAACACAATGTGCTCAGCTATCTGAAAAGTATCATTGGGTACAAGTGTTTGAAAATAAGGGGGCTGTAATGGGGTGTTCAAATCCTCATCCCCATGGGCAAATTTGGGCGCAAAACCATTTACCTACATTGGTCGAAAAGAAACAAGATAGCTTCAGCACTTATCAAAGCGAATATGGTAGTTGTTTGTTGCTTGATTACGCTAAACGTGAATCAAGTGACGGCAGTCGAACGGTAGTTGAAAATAATGATTGGCTAGTCGTTGTTCCGTATTGGGCGGCTTGGCCTTTTGAAACACTAGTGTTGCCTAAGTTTCCTGTGACGAGAATGACCGAGTTATCAAGCCAACAAAAATCTACATTGGCTGAAATATTGCGCAGAATAACCGCTAAGTACGATAACTTATTCCAATGCTCATTTCCCTATTCTATGGGTTGGCATGGTGCACCTTATGATGGTCAAGCTCACAGTGAATGGCAATTACATGCTCACTTTTTCCCTCCATTATTGCGCTCAGCCACGATTAAAAAATTCATGGTGGGTTATGAAATGATGGCCGAGGCGCAGCGGGATCTCACCGCCGAGCAAGCAGCTGAACGTTTACGTGCTTTATCAGATGTTCATTACACCATTCAAGAAAATGCCAACTCGTAGGAAAGTACCATGAGTCTAGTAGAAAAAGTTAAATCAGGATTTGAACAGCACTTTTCACAGCCGGCATCTTTTATTGTTAAAGCGCCTGGACGGGTCAATTTGATTGGTGAGCACACTGATTACAATGATGGGTTTGTATTACCATGTGCGATAGATTACGCCACCTTTGTAGCCGTGTCGCCTAGAGCTGATGATAAAGTGAGTGTGGTGGCACTAGACTACGAAAGTGAACAGGATGAATTTTCCTTAAGTGAGCCGATTGAACACGTTAAAGGAAAGCAGTGGGCAAACTATGTACGTGGTGTAGTAGCCGAATTGCAAAAACGTAACTATCCATTAAAAGGTTGCAACTTAGCCATTACTGGCAATGTCCCTCAAGGTGCAGGTTTAAGCTCCTCTGCAGCTTTAGAAGTTGGGGTAACATATGCCTTTGACCAATATTGCCAATTAGGTATTTCAAAACAAGATGATGCCTTGATAAGTCAAGCGGCGGAGAACAATTTTGTCGGTTGTGCATGCGGCATTATGGATCAACTAATTTCAGCTTGTGGTAAAGAGCAAATGGCCCTAGGTATAGACTGCCGTAGCTTAAAATTGATAGATGTCTCTATACCAAAGGGGATGACCATAATGATGGTTAATTCTAATGTGAAACGTGGTTTGGTCGACAGTGAGTACAATGTCCGCCGTCAGCAATGTGAAGTGGCTGCTAATCACTTTGGCGTATCACATTTAAGAGACGTGCCTATTACGTTGTTCGAACTTAAAAAGCATGAATTGGATGATACCGTGGCAAAACGGGCAGAGCATATCGTATATGAAAACCAACGCACGCTTGAAGCAATGAAAGCCTTTAACGAAAATGACATTCAATCAATTAGTCAATTAATGGCACAAAGCCATGTATCAATGCGTGACTTGTTTGAAATCACTACGCCAGAAATTGATTTTTTAGTCGATATCATTGGTGATGTGCTAGCTGAGTCAGGTGGTGTACGTATGACAGGCGGTGGCTTTGGTGGCTGCATTGTCGCTTTAGTACCAGATGAACAAGTGAATTCAGTCACCCAAGTCATAGAAGAAAAATATCAAGCTAAGACAGGGTTAAAAGAAAGCATATATATTAGTCAGCCTGTTCAAGGGGTGTCAGTGGTTACAACTCATTAATGCAAGGATGAAATTATGAGTAAAGTACTAGTAACAGGTGGAGCAGGGTATATTGGTAGCCATACATTGCTTTCGTTGCTTAATAAAGGTTACGAAGTCGTTGTTGTTGATAATCTGTCTAATTCTTCAAAAGAATCTATTTTACGGGTTGAAAAATTAACGGGAAAAGTGGTTACCTTCATAGAGACCGATATTCTAGATAAAGAAGCTATGGAGTATGTTTTTTCTAAACATAAAATTGATGCAGTCATACATTTTGCAGGTCTAAAAGCGGTTGGAGAGTCAGTACAAAAACCTCTGGAATATTATTACAACAACGTTCAAGGTACGATGATGTTGTTGTTTGTGATGAAAAAATTTAATGTTAATCAGCTAGTCTTTAGTTCGTCGGCAACCGTTTATGGTGAAGCAAACGAGCCGCCTTATAAAGAAAGTCAGCCAATAGGTAATCCTTCAAGCCCCTATGGTAAAACCAAAGCCATGGTAGAACAAATTTTAATGGATTATTGTAAAGCTAACAGTGATTTTAAAGTAGCAAACTTAAGGTACTTCAATCCAATAGGTGCTGATATTAGTGGAGAAATTGGTGAAGACCCAAATGGCATACCGAATAATTTAATGCCATTTGTTGCTCAGGTTGCGGTAGGAAAGCGTAAAAAGCTTGCTATATTTGGCGATGACTACCCAACTAAAGATGGCACTTGTTTACGAGACTATATTCACGTTACGGATTTAGCCGATGGTCATATAGATGCCCTTACATGGTTAATAAAACAACACAGTGGTTGCTGTGAAGCATTTAACTTAGGTACAGGTGAGCCTTTGTCCGTACTTGAAATTGTTCATGGTTTTGAAAAATATTCAAAGCAAAAGGTGGATTATGAATTCTCACCTCGTCGAGATGGTGATTTACCCGCTTTTTGGGCCGATGCAACCAAAGCGAAAGCTCAATTAGGTTGGCAGCCTACAAAGTCATTAGAAGACATCATGAAAGATACTTGGCGCTGGCAATCTAAAAATCCGAATGGTTATCCAAACTAGTTTTGCTTTAACCCTATGGCTAATAACTGAATGGCGTTGTGGCCTGAAGTGAAGATTTAAAATCTCATTTTTAGTCGTTTATTGATGTTTTGGATAATGTGTGGATTATTGGCCGCTCTTAAAAGTAGGGTGACTAAATTCAATTTTTATTCAGATTAATGTACTAAATTGCCTCTATGCTATTGGTCCACTGGTTAGGAAAATTCAACACTTGCTCAGGAAAGTTAGAGAATGGCAGGCTTAATCCAAATCATACAGAATGAAAGGGCTAGCCCGCTATTTAGTTTTAGCTTAGCTAGAGTCATAACTAAGCTATTTTCATACCTAGCTATTTTCGTAACTAAGCTATAGTCAACTAACCAAAGCCAACTAACCAAAGTCAACTAACCAAAGTCAACTAAGGCCATCTTATTTAACCTTATGGGGTGAGAGAATGCTGCACAGCATGGAATACAATAGTTAAAGTTACCGAGTAAGAGCTTCAATAGACAAATCAGTTTGGCTATTGGCGAGTTGAGCTTTGTTTAATGTCGAATGTGTTTTTAAAAGCTTTGTGCCTAACACATAAGCCTTTGCGTGATTTACCGCGTCAATAGCAAGCAAGCGATCACCTTTAAAATACCAAACAGAAAATCTTTCTTGTGCTGCCTTTTGCTCACTGAGTTTTTCACTAAATTCTTTACTAAGTCTTTCACACAGTTCTTTACGAATGACAATATTATCGTAACCAGCCGCTAAACCAACCATTTGAAGTTTTACATCAAATTGATCTGACCAAAACCAAGGTAGAGCATTATACGTGTTGTCTTTTTCACAAATGTTTGCGCTCGCGACTTTGCCTTGGTCAACTGCATTTTGTACTGATTCTAAACGCAGCCAGCGATCGTAATATTGATTATGGTGGTATGCGCAGTCTCCTATTGCATAAATGTCATCGTGGTTAGTTTGACAGGTTTTTGTAACTTTGATGCCCTTTATAAGACCTTTATCTACATCAATACCAGCCTGCTCAGCTAACTCTTGGTTTACCCGAACTCCAACACCAATAAGAATAATGTCAGCTGGATAGTTGCTGCCGTCTTCACAGCAAACTATTTGCTCGTCGTTTGAATATTTTATAGCTTGCACATTTTTAGAAGTTTGAATGTTAACGCCGTTGTTTAAGTGCAGTTGTTCAAAATATGCAGACATTTCTGGCGATGTAACTCGAGCAAGTAAACGGCTCTCACGCTCTAGTACGGAAATTTTTCCGCCTAGTTTATTAAGTGAGGCAGCGGTTTCTAAACCAATATAACCACCACCAATGATTACAACTCGCTTTTGTTCAGTATGGTTGAACCTTGTACGAATTTGGTTAACATCTTCTGCAGTGCGCAGTGCAAAAACATTTTGGGCCGTATCTAATCCTTTAATAGGAGGAATAAAAGGGCGTGCACCAGTAGAAATAATTAATTTGTTATAGCGAAGGGAAACACCATTTGCCAAAAGGGCTATTTGTTTCTCTGGATCCAGTTGTGTTACTTTTTCACCTAACATTAAAGTAATGTTAGCTTTATCATAAGCCGTCTTTGCTTTAAGTACCTGCGGTTGATCAGCATTTACATCCGTTAAGTAGGCTTTAGAAAGCGGTGGTCTGTGATAAGGCAGTGTAGGGTCGCTATCAATTAAAATAATACTACCTAGCCAACCCTCTTTTCTTAGTGAAAAAGCAGCGCTAATGCCGCCGTGGCTTGCGCCTATGATTAGGCAAGTTTGATGTTCAGATAACGACATAATGTTCTCTATGTTTTTGTTAATGGCTAACGTTAGCCAGCTACCGTTAAAATAACGCCATCAATATCTTCTGATATTTCAATTTGACAGCATAAGCGGCTATGTTCATTCGCATTGTCGTCTAATTCCAGCATGTCTTGCTCTATTTCGCTGGCCTTACCTACCTTGCTTTGGTATTCCGGAGCTACGTGAACATGACAGGTGGCACATGAACATACACCACCACAGTCGCCATCGATGCCAGAGATACCATTTTGAACGGCCAGTTCCATCACTGAGCCTGAGTCTGCTTCTAACGTTACTTGCTCGTCTTCTTGTGTAATAAATGTGATTTTCGCCATAATTTCCCCCTAAGATACAATTAACTTACTTAGCCTTGAACGTGACATTCAAAGCGTGAAAACCTATTTTCCGCTGGAACTTATCCCAGTCTTCAATATTATCTTCAGCGCTATTAACGGTAATTGAATTGACTTTAGATGCTAATGATTTAAGTAATAAGGCTAGTAGTTGCCTAGCATGCGTTGCGCCTAAACAGTTATGGGTACTAAATCCGAAACCGACATGTGGGTTGATTTTACGATCAAGTACCACTTCATTGGCATTTTCAAATGCTTTACTATCGCGGTTTGCAGAAGCCCAGCATAATGAAATGCGGCTTTGTGCTTTTATTGCATGTTCACATACTTGAGTATCTTCCGTGGCAATGCGTCCCATATGGGTTAGTGGTGAGAAATAACGAACAAGCTCTTCCACTGCTTTTCCAGTAATGTCAGGCTCAATATCTAATCTCACTAATGACTCTGGATGATCAGCTAAATAAGCAACTGTATTAGTAACAGCATTGATAATGGTATCGCGTCCCCCGGCAAAGGTAAGAATCATCACGCCTTTAACTTCTTCTCTGGTAAGCTTTTTACCGTTTGCTTCACTTTTAAGCAGCAGCGAATATAAATCATCACCTGGATTTTTCGCGGCTTTATCTATTTGTGTGTCAATGTAGTCATATAAAATATTAGCTTTACTGGCATCAAGTGCAGTGTCATCACTTCTAAATACATGCGTCCCCCAACTGATCCAAAGCTCAGATTCCTCATAAGGAATGTTAAGCAGTAAAGTAAGAGCGCGTGATTGTAATTTGAGTGCAAAGTCTGTGACTACTTCAACTGTCGGCCTAGCGATAACTTCATCAACAAGATCATTAATGATATCGCTAAGTTTTTCTTGATAAGCGAGTTCTAAAGGACGTTTAAACCAAGGTTCAACTAAATCGCGATAGCCTTTATGTTTAGGTGGGTCAACTTCAAAAGGTATTTGACGAGTATCACGAATAGCCATTTCAGAAGGTACAACGATACGGCCAACTTCTTCGCCGCCAGATTGAAATACTTTCCAGTTATGGGCGCACTTTCTAACATCTTTTAGCCCCAAAACCATAGTGACAGGGTCATCTTGGTCATCAATGATTGCAGCGCCTTCGTTAAGGCGAGTCTGCTCAAACGGATCTGGTAATTCACTTACTTTCATTGTGCTATCTCGGTTTTATCAAATAACATTGTAAATAGTTAACAACATAATATTGTGCAAATTGAGCTTTAAATACCTACATAAGGCCGAAAAGTATTAAATATATGCTGTTTGAGTATGCCGGTATGGAAAGCTTGTGTTATTTATTGGTTCTATGTGTAAGAATTTAGCTTACTTAACATAAGCTTCAGAGCAGGAGTTGGCCGTGGATTTAAATAAATATCAAGGCATAATCTTTGACATGGATGGCACTTTAGTTGACTCCATGCCAAGACATGCAAAAGCATGGCAAAGAACCTGTGAACATTACAGTATTCCATTCGACAAAGCTTACATGTGGAATTTAGGTGGTGTACCTACAAAACAAATAGCGGTGCTTTTAAATGAGAAATTTAATCTGTCTCATGATCCAGAGGCTGTTACATTCACTAAAAGAAGTTTCTGGCGAGAAGATACATCGACACCAGCACTCATTCAGGTAACTAATGAAATATATCAGTTTTATTTAAATAAAATGCCGATAGCCGTTGGTACAGGTTCCGATAGGAAGCATGCAGAAGAGTTGTTAGCAGAACACGGTATTTTATCTAACTTGGCAGCACTGGTGACGTCATCGGATGTTAAAAATGGCAAACCACACCCAGAAACATTCTTAACCGCGGCCAGTAAAATGAGTATCCCAGCACACAAGTGTATTGTGTTTGAGGATACTCAAATAGGCTTTCAAGCAGCACAAAATGCTGGTATGGATTGTATACTTGTGCAAAATGGTAAACTAGTCAGTATGTAAGTAGCATCAACTTAAGCCGATGCAGTTTCTCGCCAATTTATTATGGCATTGTCTTCTACTTTTTCGAGTGGCATGTATACCAAAGAGTTCTCTCTAAATGGTTTAGCTGACTCGGCGCAATATGCGGGTATCATCACCCAACGTGGTTCTGTTGAAGTGTTTTGGTTTGACTTATGCAACAAGTTACAATGGAAGAAAAGCGTGTCACCAGGGTCTAATTCAACTTTTACTAGCTCATGATGTTTTAATGCTTCTTCAACAAATGTCATATTTGCACCTTTTTGATCGCCAGTTTTGTTGTGATCAATTCGGCCAATATGATGTGAACCTTTCAATACTTCTAGACAACCGTTTTCTATCGTTGCTTTGTTAATTGCGATCATACAACTAACGATTTTAGGGTATAAATGGAAATTGTCGGTTGCCCAATAGCCGTAGTCTTGATGCCACTCCCATGCTCCACCCACTAAAGGCTCTTTCATCATAATTTTAGTTGTAGTATGAAATACCGGCTCACCAAGGATCTTTTCCACAGAATCGGCTAAGCGCTTACCACGGGAAAACATGCTATAAAAATCGTCACCTAACTCTTGCCATAAACACACTTTGCTTACTGTGCCAGTGGCATCTTTTTTATCCCAAGCACGTTGGTATAAGGATTCATCATTAAATACCGTATCTTGTAGTTTGCTAATTTCTGCTTGGTTGTAATAGCCTTTCACAATAACGTAACCGTCTCGGTGAAAGTCTTGTACTTGCTTATCAGTTAACAATAATTGATTGCTCATGCTTTTCCTCTGACATTGTCTTTATGTTTAATTATGTAGTCTTTATGTTTAATTATGTAGATTGTTGACAATGTTAGAACAGTTAACGCAATATATACAAATAATATTTAAATTTAAATTTGATATTCATATATGAATGTAAACGGCGATGATTTTGTGGTTTAACCGCAAGGAAATGACTTAGATTTGACGTTTTCAAGCGTTAAAGGTTTAAAGTTTAAAATGGATAAAAGTAATGGTTTATCAGCAAGAAAATAAATACGCAGTACCTGCGTTGGATAAAGCGCTGGATGTCTTAGAGTATTTAACCGAACAATCAGTACCTAAATCACAAGCAGAAATAGCTAAGGGATTAAAACGTAGCGCTAATGAAATTTATCGCATATTAATTGGCTTAGAAGCTAGAGGGTATCTAATTAGAGACGAAAAATCAGGTTGTTATCGTATATCGCTCAAGCTCTATAATTTATCGCATTCCATTTCTCCGGTAGATCAAATGCGTCAATGTGCGCTTCCTCATATGGAAGACTTAGCCGTCCAAATTGGGTTGTCATGCCATTTAAGCATGCTGTATCAGAGTAAGGTTATGGTAATTGTACAGGCTCGTAGCCATACCCCTGTGTCATTGAATATTACCGAAGGTTCAATTTTCCCAACGAGCACTACTGCATCAGGTAAAGTGTTATTGGCAAACAGTAATGAAGAAGTACGAGATATGATTTTAAAACGTGATCAAGGCTTTATTCAGTTAGCATCACATGAACAAACCGCTTTTATTAACGAACTTGCTAATATACAAAAACTGAGTTACATAGCAGGTAAAAGTGAGCTGACAGAAGGTGTATATGATTTTTCAACCTTGATTGGAAAACCACTAGGGTCAGTGGTTGCTGCACTCTCTGTATCTTCACTAAATACACAATTAGGCGCAAAATATAGCACTGAGAAAATTAAACACCTTGTTATGAATACAGCAGCCCAAATTACCAAACAATTAGGCTGCTAGCAGCAATTAACGTTTCATTCATTATGCCATTTAACTATGTTGATAGCTTATGACAAGTACTTGCCAGTAAACTTAAATAGTTCTCGGTTCTTATATATTGAACATGGCTTCTATTATTGCCAAAAGCCGGTTTTACAATGAAAAGGTTATATTCTAATTAGCTGTATTGGATAGGTTTGCTGTGCATTCCATTGGCCAACATAAATATTTTCGTCATTATCGATACATAGTCCATGACAGTGCTTAAATACATCCCAAGTGGTTTGCATAGGCTGTAAAACGTTATCAATATATTCAGGCGCTGTTCCACCCAAATTTGATATGACTTTATTATTAATATCAAAAACACTAATGAAACCAGAATTATCAGCATTATGGCCATCAATGTGCGACCAGCACACAGGCGCAAAAAAATGATCGCCATGAAAAACGGGTCCACCTATATAAGCACCTGCAACATCAATGGTGTCGAGGTAGTCGCCAGTTAAAGAATATTGTTTTAATGTATTGTCAGCACGAGAGCTAATGATGAGATGCTGTGACTTATCAGAAGAAACATTTTTAACAGATTGGCGCTTGTCGATACCAATACCATGGGTGTTAGCTAAGTTTAAACGTTCGTCACTATTATCATGCCCACCCCAATGACGGATATATTTTCCGTTGCAGTCGTATTGTAAAACGTAATCCGAACCGTAGCCATCAGTCACGTATATGTCGCCGTTATCTGCAATGGCGATATCGGTAGGTCTAAATGGTTGGTCTGGACGATAAACACCGATGGTTTGAGGATGACTGATAGTGAATATCAATTGACCTGTAAGCGTGAGTTTTGCAATGAATCCTGCTTGAGGAACGACTCGATCTAAGCCATTACTTGGTGTCCAAAGACGATTAATCACCCAACCACAATCGACAACGTATAAAAAATCCTCTCCATTTTCATGATTAACTTTTACAGAGTGAGCGCCTGGAAATTGCCCCCCCCAAGCATCGATAAGCTTACCGTCTTTGTTGTAAATAATAATATTATTTTGCGGATGATCACTCACCATAATAATTCGACCTTGAGAGTCAAAAGCAAGGTCATGACAATTCTCTACAGGTAATTGGTTTGAGCTGATTTGATTCCAATGCATATTAACTCGATATTGGAAATCTCCTTGGCCAATAACTATGCCATGTGGATCGGTAACCTGGTGCTTAGAAGGTGTTGATTTAACGTTTACTGACATTGTTTATCCTTGAAAAATTGATTGAAAATTGAGTTAAAACATTAAATATATTCAATTGTTAACAATGTTAGGTTATTGTGATTAATTAAACTGTTAAATATTTGCACTGCTATTTGTGATTTATCACATCAATGTTCTTTCTAAATCAGTTGAGCGTTAACGCAACAATTAACACTAAAGGTAAGGAAGCAATAATGTCATTCATAATGGGGAAATTGGATTCTTTAAAAGAAGTGAACAGTGTGCGTTCAAAGCATAAAAATCGAATAGAAGAGTTAACTATTCGAAATGAAAATATTAGTAGCATTGCGAACAAAGCTAAAACAGATTTGCTGCAAAGTAACAGTAGCAGTAGCAGTAACGGTAAAAGGACTTTTGATAGTAGTAATAATAAAGAACAGGTTTATTGTGAAGCCTTTGCAATAAAGCCTGGTTACCAATTTGAAGTTCATCAAGTCAGTTTTCAGCCTAATGAGCAGTACACATGCTTAATGCATTTTCATCAAGTACACGAATTTATTATTTTTGAAGATATAGAAGGGCATTACTTTCATTCTCAAGGTCAATCTGAACTTGAAAATAAAGATATTATTTTTACTCCTGCTTTGGATACGCATCACTATCAACTTACTAACAAGGCTAAATCTTGGCATATCATCCAAATTTTGCCGGAGTTTTTACTTAATAACGATTTATATCAGCAAGAAGCCATCCTCAGACACGGTATGCATTTACGTTTGAATGAAAATCAGTGGCAAGAAATACAGCTACAAGTCCAGTGGCTGCAACAAAGTTATAATGAAGATCCCCATAGTTTGAAAAGTGCGACATTGTTAAAACTGATTATTATTTCGTTAGTTGCGAACGGTAAACCTGTAACTGAAAATCCAAAAAACAAAATTGTAATGAGTCAAAATTATAAGAAACTTACTCCTATTCTAAATTTGTTTAGACAACAGGACTTAGTTGATTTAACCCTTGTTGAGGCAGCTGCACTTTGTCATATCTCAGCATCCTATTTTTCAAGAATGTTTAAACGTACCTTCAAATGTAATTATTCGCAGTATTTACTGCAGCATAAGCTTCATAGCAGTGCAAGGTGGCTAGGGCAAACCAATAAAACCATTACAGAGATAAGTTACGATTTAAATTTTTCAAATCCCTCACATTTTATTTCATTGTTTAAAAAGCACTTTTCAGTGACGCCGAATCAGTATCGTAAACAAATAAGGTTTCGAGAGTCCTGAGTATGCCGGTAATTTTTTAATGTGAATAAATGTCCAGATTGCTAAAGGGTTGAGCTTAGACCATATAGCATTTGTTTCTAACTTTAATTTGTCTGATTTAAAAGGCATCTTAAATTCTTCAGTTTGCCAAACCCTTTAACCATCTAAGGGTAACCGCTTTCTTTTATTATTGAATTCAAACGAAGGCTTGATAATTACTCTTGTTTAAAACTGGTAACAATCACTTTACATCTTATTTTTTACAGTGTAGATTGTTAACAATAAACTGTTTTTAGAATTCGTTATGGGTGGTTAAATGTCAAAACAGAGCAATACCATTGAATCAATAAAGGTAGAGTATTATCAAATACCTTTGGCTGAAGTGTTATCAGATGCAAAACACGGAGATCACACTCATTTTGAATTGATTTTAACGCGTATTACCACTGCAAGTGGCGTTGAAGGTGTTGGCTATACCTATACGGGGGGTAAGGGTGGCAGGGCCATTTATTCATTACTTAACGATGAAATGAAACCTTTACTAATTGGAAAAGAAGCATCTGACATTATGTCTGTTTGGGATGAGATGCAATGGCACTTTCATTACGTTGGTCGAGGCGGATTATTGAGCTTTGCCATTTCAGCAGTGGATATTGCGTTATGGGATATTAAGTGTAAAAACTTAGGTTTACCCTTGTGGAAAGTCGCTGGTGGCGCATCTAATACAGTTAATTGCTATGCTGGTGGTATCGACCTCAACTTTGATCAAACAAAGTTACTGGCCAATATTCAGGGCTACCTAGATCGCGGCTTCGAAGCGGTGAAAATAAAAGTAGGAAAAGCTGACTATAGAGAAGACGTTCGTCGCGTCGAGACTGTTCGAGAGTTAATTGGTCAAGATCGTGTGTTTATGGTTGATGCTAACTATTCAATGACCAAAGAGCAGGCCATTCGTTTTGCCAATGCTATCAGCCATTGTGATATCAAGTGGTTTGAAGAACCGACAATTCCTGATGATTATCAAGGTTACGCTGATATTGCAGATGCGATCAATATTCCATTAGCAATGGGTGAGAACCTTCATACAATTCATGAGTTTACTTATGCTATTCAGCAATCAAAATTAGGTTTTTTACAACCTGATGCGTCCAACATTGGGGGTATTACGGGCTTCTTGATGGTAGCTCAAATGGCTTACGCTAATAATTTGCCTGTGTGTAGTCACGGTATGCACGAATTACATGTGAGTTTATTAGCATCACAACCTCATTCCGGATATTTAGAAGTTCATTCATTCCCCATCGATGAATACACCACAACACCTCTTAAAATTGTCGAAGGCAAAGCTGTAGCTCCTGATATTCCAGGAACAGGCGTGGTTTTCGATGATGCACTTTTAACTCCTCATTTAAAAATGAGTTCATAAGGTAGATATTATGCAAGCTGCTCAATATGTTGGAAATAAGTCTTTTAGAATTATTGAAGCATCACCGATTGCTCCAGCAGACGATGAAGTAAGATTGAATGTTGGTTACGTCGGCATTTGTGGTACAGATATGCACATTTACCATGGCGTAATGGATACTCGAGTTAATCCTCCGCATACCATTGGTCATGAAATTTCGGGCACCATTGCTGAATTGGGTAAAAACGTTACTGGCTATGCTATAGGTGAACGTGTCGTTGTGCGTCCTTTAGATTGGTGCGGTGAATGTCCAGCATGTACTGCAGGTCATACTCATGTGTGTCAAAACCTTAAGTTTATGGGGATTGATACACCGGGGGCTTTTCAAAATTCTTGGACAGTAAAATCGCGGACTTTACATAAACTGCCTCAAAATGTCAGTTTGAAACAAGGCGCGCTAATTGAACCATTATCAGTGGCTTGCCATGATATTTCACGTTCAAGATTAAAAGCTGGCGAAAAAGCTGTGGTGATTGGTGGCGGACCTATTGGTCAATTAGTCGCATTAGTGGCTAAATCAGTAGGCGCGGAAGTGATGATTTCTGAACCTAATGAAAGCCGCCGTAGCTTTTCTAATAAATTCGATATACCAACGGTAAATCCGATGGAACAAAACTTAGCAGAGTACGTGCAGCAATGGACCGATGGCAAGGGCGCCGATGTTGTTTTTGAAGTATCAGGCGTTCAACCAGCAGTTGATATTATGGTGCAGGTTGCTTCTGTTCGTGGCCGAATTTGTATGGTGGCAATTCATGCGCAAAAACCGCAAGTCGATTTGTTTCAATTCTTCTGGAAGGAACTAGAGTTGCTAGGCGCTCGCGTGTATGAACATGCAGACTTTGATATGGCAATTGACTTAGTGGCTACAGGTAAAATAGACCTTGAGCCATTTATCACGTCTGTTAGTGATCTTAACAATATTAGTAATGCATTTGAAAGTATGGATAACAACCCAATAGGCATGAAAGCGCTTGTGTCTTGTGAAGCGAAATAAGGGAATAGCAATGCTAAATAAATTTGATTTAACAGGCAAAATTGCCTTAGTAACAGGTTGTAGCCGTGGAATTGGCAAAGCGATGGCAGAAGCATTGGCTGAAGCCGGAGCTGATATTATAGGTGTATCGGCAACACTTGCTAAAACAGGCTCGGATGTAGAAAAGGCTGTAATCGCAGCGGGTCGCAAGTTTTATGCTTACCAATGTGATTTTTCTGACCGTCAAAGTCTATATAACTTTGTAGAAATAGTGAATGCTGAACATGACACTATAGATGTATTAGTTAATAATGCAGGCTCAATTTTACGTGAGCCTGCTGCTGAACATCGTGATGAGTATTGGGATAAAATTATGGAGATAAACTTAAACTCTCAGTTTATCTTAAGCCGTGAAATTGGTAAAAAAATGGTTGCACGTAAACAAGGTAAGATTATATTTACCGCATCATTACTAACCTTTCAAGGCGGTATTACCGTACCAGGCTATGCAGCCAGTAAAGGCGCGATTGGTCAATTAACTAAAGCGCTAGCGAATGAATGGGCTGGTCAAGGTGTTAATGTTAATGCAATTGCGCCTGGTTATATTGCTACTGATAATACTGAAGCATTACGTGATGATCCCGTTCGCTCAAAATCGATTTTAGAAAGAATTCCACAAGGTCGTTGGGGTACACCTGATGACTTTAAAGGGCCAACAGTTTTCCTTGCATCCGCAGCATCTGATTATATGAACGGCGGAATTTTATTGGTTGATGGCGGTTGGATGGGGAGATAATCCAATGGAAATTAGAAATAACGTAAACTTTATTAATGGTGAATATATTGCGTCAAAATCTGACGGTACCATTTCTGTTCACTCACCTAGTACTGGTGAACTTGTTGGTGTGATCCCAAAAGGCTGTGTTGATGATGCTCAAGATGCATTAGAAATTGCTCAGCAAGCACAAAAATCTTGGGCTAAGAAAACGCCACGCGCTCGCGCGGTTGTGTTACGTAAGTTTGCGCATGGTATTCGAGAAAGCGCTGAAGCGTTAGCTAAATTATTAGTTAATGAGCAAGGTAAACTGATTGATGTCGCGCGCATGGAAGTTGAAGCTACAGCGACATTTGTAGAATACGCATGTGATAACGCATTGACTTTGCAAGGTGATATTTTGCCTTCAGATAATGAAAATGAAAAAATATATATTCATAAAGTCCCTAAAGGCGTTGTGGTTGCTATTACTGCTTGGAACTTTCCGCTGGCGCTAGCGGGGCGTAAAATTGGCCCAGCTCTGATAACCGGTAATGCTATTGTAGTTAAACCTACTCAAGAAACGCCGCTTGCGACAATGGAGTTAGGTCGAATCGCAAATGACGCTGGGATCCCGCCAGGGGTTCTTAACATCATTAATGGTAGTGGTTCGATTGTTGGACAGCATTTGTGTGAAAGTCCAATAACCGAACTTATCACCATGACGGGCAGTACGAGAGCAGGACAAATTATTTATCAAGCTAGCGGTAAAAACTTAACCCCAGTGATGCTAGAGCTGGGTGGTAAAGCTCCTTTTATTGTTATGGAAGATGCTGATTTAGATAAAGCAGTTGATGATGCAGTTATTGCACGTTTCGCAAACTGTGGTCAGGTTTGTACCTGTGCAGAGCGTTTGTATGTGCATGCAGATGTGTATGATGCTTTCATTGCGAGATTTATACCTAAAGTCAAAGCGTTAAAAGTCGGTGATCCGATGGATCCTGCTTCAGATATGGGACCTAAAGTAAACGCTTCTGAAATCAATAATATTCATAAGCTGGTTCAGGAAAGTGTTGAACAAGGGGCCAAAATAGTCACCGGTGGTCAGCAAGCAAGCGTTAAAGGTTTTGAAGGTGGCAATTGGTATGAGCCAACCGTGCTGGTCGATGTGAAGCAAGATAATATACTCGTTCATGAAGAAACCTTTGGCCCAGTACTGCCTATCATAAAAATTCATAGCATAGATGATGCCATTGTTTATACCAATGATAGTGAATATGGATTATCTGCTTATTTATATACTAAGAACCTTGCGTATATTCATCAAGCCATTGCTGAAATGGAAGTCGGTGAAGTATATGTTAATCGAGGTTTAGGTGAACAACATCAGGGTTTCCATAATGGTTGGAAGATGAGCGGTGTAGGTGGCGAAGACGGTAAATATGGTCTTGAACAATATGTTGAGAAAAAGACAGTTTATTTCAACGAAGCATAAATAAGTATCCACAGTGAACCTGCTATATATTAAGGCTCACATATACTCAGTTAGTTAAAAACACCAATCAGTTTTACATTTAAGCAAAAGCCAACTGAATCCCCTCCAGCAGTTGGCTTTTTTTTGTTCCTTAAAAATAGTACATCATGTTAGTTTATTATCACAAGCGACAAAACATAGCACTTCTATGTCATTGATTGCTCTTTAGCCACTCGCAAGGCTAACTGATTAAGAAACCGATAATTAAGGACTAACTACTTAAAGAGTCGCTAGTAAAAGAGTCGCTAGTAAGGGAAAACTAATAATAAGAAAAGTTTCCAGCCAACATACCTTAGAACAGAGTGCCTCGAATTTAGATAAAACGATTTTAAAGAGTTGGCAATAGCAAACAACTTTTACCATTTATTCAGCTATGACATTTGTTTACAGGTTTGGACATCATTGGGATTTAGGCTCTCACGCTTGGTCATTTATAACTTTCTGGACTGGTACATTGGATTCAATAAGACCCAAGGTTTTATATTTGTCACTTAAATATTGATTACGCTATAAAACCTATTGTTATCTAAATGCGTAACAACCGGCAGTAAATTAACCTTGAAAGCTCAAAACCTTTTAATAATCATTTACCGATTTTAATTAATTGATTAGCTGCTAGGTTAATTCTTGTTTGCTGCGTTCCATCACGCCAGCGAACATGGATCTTTTCGATTACATCGCTTTCTCCTAGTCCGAAATGGCTAATATTTTTAAGACTCTGAGAATGACTTGCACTGCTAGAACCAATCAACTTGAATTGTATCTGTGTTGCTGTCTCTACAGTGACTTCAGCACCATGAGGATCAATACCTGATTCAGAATAACCAATATGGGCGAGCAAGTATTGATGTTGATTATTTTTATGGTCACTGTGCTGATTAAAATTTAGCTCTGATCCAAGTTTATTTTGATATAAATACCACTTACCGTTGTCGTCATCACCGCTCAGAATATCGACAAAACCATCCAGATTATTATCAAACGCACTACCCATGTCACCGTGTGCATTTACACCTAATGTAGTGGCTTGGTGAGTTTCATGACTAATAAACCCTTGTTGATTTAATTTGTCTGAATTAAGTAACATGACATCGTTAATACGCTCAGTTAACTCGCCAAATCGATATACAAAAAAATCATTATGAGTGTCGTTATTAAAGTCTGCTGTAATAACACCCCAATTATTATTTTGGCTTTGTTTTGGCAGTAGGTGGCTTACATCAGTTAGTTTATTGCCATCATTTCGAAACAAAATATCATCAACGCCAAGTTCCTGTGGTGTCCAATCAGGTTCGATGGCACTAACTCCTGTAATGGAGGCTCTAATATCCCACGCTAAATTATCTTGTAATAACCACTCAAGGCGCCATTCATCATTCCCAATATAGCCAAGATACCATCCACTTTGTTCAATGATTTCAGGAAAACCTAGTGCACTATCACGTGTAATTTGAGTCTCTTTATTTGTTATTAATTGTTTTTCAGCACCTATAAATAACGGGATGATGATTTTCTTGGGCCCTCTAGGAAAATGATAAAAATCACTTAACTGAATAGGACCATTAGCGCTAAAACTAATCCCATCATGGCTTTTATTACCTTCATCACGTAAGTCTAAGCGTTGTTTTACAGGATCAAAAGACACCGCATTATTGGCTATTTGATAATACACTTTGCCTCTAGCAAGGTAGTAATCCATATCGCCATCGTTATCAATATCCGCTTGTGCCATTGAAGTCACATCGGTAATGTTGCCATGTTGAGCCAGGTATTCTTGAGTCAGATATTGTTCGGTGACATTGGTAAATTTGAAGTCGGTATTGCCTTTCCAGATAGACATAGGAGAGTATGGAGAAAATGCAATGATATCTGCCTGATGATCGCTGTTAATATCAGTAATGATTAACCGCTCTGCATCGATATGTTCAAATGCTGGGCTTGAACGATATTGAAACTGGCCGTTGCCAGTATTTTCAAAAAGGATGTTTCGTGGAATCGTTTCTCCCATCATTTGTTCAGCATTAATTTGCATAAAATCTAAATCACCATCAAGATCAATGTCTACCCAGCGAACAGATCTACCACGTGCACCCATTTCACCTAAACCTGCCTCAACTGTTACATCAGTAAAACTACCTCCGTCATTGCGAAGTAAACGCTGCGGTTGTGGTTTTGTACCATTACCACCACCTAATGAGAGTAACAAATCATTGTCACCATCTAGATCATAATCTCCAAGCGCCAAACCATGGGCATCAGCTATAGGAAATGGGGCAGTTTGTTCAACAAATTGATTTTCTGCCTTAGACAGAAATAACTGAATAGGGGTAGTGTCATGGTTGGTTAAAACTAAGTCATAGCGGCCATCGTTATTAATATCCGCAACACTTGGACCGCCATATTTCCAAGCCGGTAAGGAGGTTAAACCTATTTCTTCCGTGACATTGTTAAAACGAACCTTGGTAGTCAACTTAATTAATACATTAGCTTGATCTGTTTTGTCTACATCACTTGAATCACTGTGATTGCCTTGCTGGCATGCTGATAAGTTAATTGTAACGAGTGTAAATAACAGGGCGCTAAATAACATTTTTGAATCATTTATGCGGTGTTTGTATTTGTTAGTACTCGGTTGCTGGTTAGTCATTTTCATTCCTTGAACAACATTTCGTCAGTTAAAAGTGTTAAACACTTGTTGGTGATTTTTATACTCATTTAGTCTAATCATCTTCTCGATTTGAATATGTAAAACATGTGTTCATGTAAACTATTTATCGCTTATATGAAGAACTAAAAATCTTCGAATTTACATCAGTGTTTTTAAGTGTCTAATTAAAGTGCATTTTATTTCGATAGGACTAGCCATCCAATAAAACTTAAGCATTTTTTGTACATAAATTCTTTATGAATATGTGTATTATTGAACACTATTGATTATTGTCAACAATTAACTAACACCAAAAAACAGTTGACACATTGTTTAAAAAGTAGCTAGATTGTTAACAGGGTCAGGCTTCGCTATGTGGTTAGCAATGTGATGAACATTGTTTTTGTGAGCACGACACCTTTTAAACCAAATAATAAGAAGGTTTTAAGATGAAACATTGTAAGTTCAAACTTAATGCTTTAACTGCAGCGATAATTGCTACTGCTAGTACTGGGGTGCTTGCAGATGACCTAGCCGCTGAAACACAGGCACAAGAAACGGAAGTGATTCAAGTTAAAGGGATCAGAAGCTCTTTAACAAAATCTGCATCGACAAAACGATACTCTGATGGTGTTGTAGATGCTATTAGTGCCGAAGATATTGGTAAGTTACCCGACACTAACTTAGCCGAGTCTTTACAACGCATCGCCGGTGTATCCATTGACCGTGCAAATAATGAAGGTAATAAAGTCACAGTACGTGGTTTTGGACCTGAATTTAACTTGGTGACCTTGAATGGTCGTCAAATGCCAAACTCTTCAGCTTTACAATCTGAGGGCGTATCACGAAGCTTTAACTTCCGTGAAATTGCAGCAGAGAGTGTATCTGGCGTAAATGTGTATAAAACTGGTAAAGCGGATATTACCTCTGGCGGTATCGGTGCAACTATTGATATCACTACAGCCAGACCTTTTGACTATGATGGTTTTAAAGCCTTTGTAAGCGCAAAAGGAATTTACGATACAAGCGTTGAAGAGGGTGACTCTGTTACGCCTGAAGTTTCAGGCATGATTAGCCAAACCTTTGCTGATGACAAAGTGGGCTTCTTATTGTCGGCATCTCATTCAGAACGAGATAGTCACACTGATATCGTTGGAACTGATGGTTGGGTAAGAAATCGTAGTCGTGACAATGTTGATTTATCGGCAATTGACACTAACAAAAATCCAGAGCAAGCAATTTGGACGCCTTGGACTGCTAAAACAGAGCATTTAGATACTGAACGAACTCGTCAAAATGCCCAAGCCGTTTTACAGATTCAACCTGTCGACTCAGTAGTTGCGACGGTTGATTATACTATTTCGCGTTTCGAAGAAACGAGTTATACCAATCGCTCAGCATTTTGGTTCGACAATCCAAGTGGATCAGCCAATGCAAATGGCACCTTATGGAACCCACGAGATCAAGATGATGAGTTGAATTTCTGGGCTTGGGAATATTACCAAGAGAAAGAAAACGATTCATTAGGTTTGAATATTGAATGGCAAGCCACAGATACTTTGAGTTTTGAACTTGACGTCCATGACTCAACATCTGAATCAAATCCTGATGGTCAAACCGCTGAAACCTTAGCGAACCTTAAAAACCCATCAGGTTCTGTTGCATTAATCGGTGCGGATTTTATTGGTGATATCCCTAAAATTATTGTTGATGACTCTAATTTACCAGGTGGCGCATTCAATAAAGATAATATCGTGTCTGATTTATATCAAAAACGCGGTTACTCAATGGAAAACAATGTTAAGCAATACCGTTTTTCAGGTACTTGGGAAAACGCTGCTGCTGACAGTGCGCTCACTAAAATCAATTTTGGCGTGATGAATACAGATTACACCATTGATACACGCTTGAGCGAAGTATTTTCTTTCGTTGATGTGCCATTAAACGATTTAGATCTTGGCTTTATTCCATTAGGCGATACAGCGGATCAGTTCCCAGGTGCTAACCAATTATTCCCATATATTTCACAATATGATGTAAATCAGTTTATTGATATCGTTAAAAATGAAGGTTTATTTGCTGAGCCTAACATCAAAACGAATGGTGTAAATGAAGAAACCTTTGCTGCGTATTTATCTTTCGATTTTGACACTGACTTTAATGACATGCCAGTGAAAATGAATGTTGGTGTCCGTTACGAAGACACGGATGTTACGGCGTATTCAGTACAAAATGGCATTATTGCAATGAACTACCGTCATGCTCAGGAGTTAAGACCTGTTTATGATGACACACCAACAGCAGATGAGTTGTCTGGTAGTTACACCCGTATTTTGCCTAATTTTGACTTTAATATGTCAGTAACAGATGAAATTGTGACGCGTTTTTCTTATAGCCGAACTTTATCGAGAGCAGGGGTGAGTGCAATGTTCCCTGCAACGAATGTGTCAGCAAGACCTGGTGGGCCATTTAATGCCTCACAAGGTAATCCGAACCTATTACCAATTACTTCAGATAACTTTGATTTATCACTTGAATGGTACTTTGATGACGGTAGTTTCGCATCTGCAGGTTACTTTAAAAAGTACGTTGAGAACTTTATCGGCGCTGGTACTGAGAACCGCTCAATTAATGACGTTAATGGCCAACCATTGACTGATCCAAGTGTAAATCCTCGTGCTAGTTGTCCTGATGCATCTGATACACCAAATCCAGATTGTCTCGGTACGGCAACTGATCCTGTTATTACTTGGGAAGTTGCGACGCCAGATAACTTACAAAACCGTGAAGTAGATGGTTGGGAATTTAATGCTCAATACATGTTTGGCGACAGTGGGTTCGGTACAGTTGCTAACTATACCCTCGTAAACAGCGATGAATCGTTTGATCCATATAACTTTGATCAAACAATCGCATTAACCGGCTTAAGTGACTCTGGTAACTTAGTTGCATTTTACGAAAACTATGGTTTCCAAGCTCGAGTTGCCTATAACTGGCGTGATGAGTTCTTGCTAGCGCTTGGTAATGAACCAACCTTCACGGAAGCTTATGGTCAGCTTGATATGAGTTTAAGTTATGACATCAACGAAATGCTCACTGTATCACTTGATGGTATTAACTTAACTGATGAAACCGTTCGCCGCTACGGTCGTTTTGAGGAACAGTTACTTGCTGCTGAGCAGTACGGTCCTCGCTACACCATAGGAATTAGTGCTAAGTTCTAATGCTAGTTATTCATGCAAAAGAATTAATAGTTGGCGATCATGCCAATAAAAATATTCACTAAAAATGACCAGGCTGCTACGTTTTTGTAGCAGCCTTTTTTGCTTTGTGCATATTGTGATTAAATTATTTGATAACAAGAATTGGAGAAAATATGACTAATAAGAATGAAAATCATCCAATCGGCAATAAAGTTGTGAGTCAAATTGACAGTAAAAAACTAACTGAGAACATTGTGATTGTTGGTGGTGGAACAGCGGGTTGGATAACTGCTGGCACATTAGCTGCTAAATTAACGAGTCAACATGTAAAGAATTTCAGCGTGACATTAGTCGAGTCATCTAATATACCGCCTATTGGAGTTGGTGAAGGTACTTGGCCTACCATGCGCCGGACGCTTAAAAACATGGGGATCAAAGAAACTGATTTTATTCGTGAATGTAATGTGTCCTTTAAGCAAGGCGCTAAGTTTGCAAAATGGGTGACAGGAAAGCATGACGATTATTATTACCATCCATTAATGCTACCTGAAGGTTCAATAAAAGATAACCTGGCATCTCATTGGTTATCTATACAATTTCCATATAATGAGAATCCAAAGAATCAATATTCTTTTTCAATGTGTTTAAGCCCACAAGAAGCTATTTGTGAAGCGGGTTTAGCGCCCAAATTAATCACTACCGCTGAATATGATGCAATCGCAAACTACGCATACCATCTTGACGCTGGACTATTTTCAGAGTTTTTGAAACAGCACTGTATAAAAGTACTCAATGTGAAGCATGTGGTTGATGATGTCATGGCGGTTACCAATAATGATGATGGTGATATTGCTTGTGTCTCAACAGCTGAACATGGTGATTTATCAGGTGATTTATTTATTGACTGCAGTGGTTTTAAATCTCTTTTGCTTGGTGAACATTATCAAGTGGGATTCAAAAGCTGTAAAGATGTGTTGTTTGTTGATAATGCCATCGCTGTACAAGTGCCATATTCCGAAGAAAACAGTCCTATTGCGTCACATACTATTTCTACCGCTCAAACAGCCGGTTGGATATGGGACATTGGATTATCAAGTAGAAGAGGGGTAGGTCATGTCTACTCAAGTCGTTACATCAGTGAACATGCTGCGATTGAGGAGTTAAAGCAATACTTATCGGCTACGGTAAACGATGTTGAGCAACTTACCTTTCGTAAAATTCCAATTAACCCTGGTTATCGAGAAAAATTTTGGCACCGTAATTGTGTTGCTATTGGTCTGTCGGCAGGTTTTCTAGAACCGCTAGAAGCTTCTGCACTATTATTGGTTGAGATTTCGGCCAATATGATTGCTGAGCAATTGCCTGCAAATCGTCAATGTATGGAGATCGTTTCTGAGCGATTTAATCAGACTTTCACTTATCGATGGGAAAGAATCATTGATTTTTTAAAACTGCACTATATGTTAAGTCAGCGTCAAGACAGTGACTTTTGGCGCGATAACCGAAAGCCTGAAAGCATTCCTAATAGTCTTAAATCGCTATTGTCACTATGGCAATATCAACCTCCCAGTGACAATGATTTTATTCATGCCACTGAAGTGTTCCCCGCAGCCAGTTATCAGTATGTGCTTTATGGTATGGGATTCAAAACAGCTTCATCACACTGGGGCTATTCAACAGAGGCAAGTGAAAAAGCCTACGAAAAATTTAAACAAGTGAATCTACAAACGTCTCAGTTCAAAGCTAATTTAATGTCTAATCGTGAGCTGATTAATTCAATCAAACAATATGGTTTGCAACGAGTATAAATAAGGATTTTTTATGAAAAACGTTATTGTAGATAGTAATACACACAAAAACACCAAAGTTCTCGTTGGTCATGGGCAAGATTTTGGTGAAAATATTCATTTCGTCCCCGTTATTGCAGATGAGCTACGGAGCCTTATTCTAGAATATCCATGCTGTTTGCTTAAAAACAATCAAACTGGTCAGTTCGGATTACATGCATTACTGGGTTTTGAATCAGGTGAGAACTTATTTCTTGCAGATGCTAATTGGCGAAGCCATTACATTCCATTACACATTAGACGACAGCCGTTTATGGTTGCGCGTAAAGATCATTCTTCTGAGCCAATGAGTGAAACTAATACCGTATTAACCATAGATATGAACAATCGACGTGTTGTTGATGGAAATACAAGCGCCGATTCGCAAGACTTGTTTACATCAGACGGAAAACCGACTGAATACCTTACATCAATGAATAGAATGGTTTTTGAGTTAGCTCAAGGGATTGTTCGTACAGAATCTTTTATCCAATCACTTGTAGATAATGAGTTGGTTGAGGCAATTCAACTTGGGATCTCAATGAATAAAAGAAACTCTGCAGATAAAGAGCAAGAAAGTATCAATTTTGATGGCTTATATGTCATCAATGAAAAAGCATTAGCAAATTTAAGTGCTGATTTATTGCAGGAATATCACCGAACAGGATATTTACAAGCATGTCATTTAATGATGGCCTCAATGGGACAAATTCAAAGCTTAATTCGATTACGCAATCAGTCTAGCTAAGCTTATTAAATCAAAGTTAATCGATAAATAATTACTTTAGCGCTAAGGTAAATTATAACGCTCGAAGGTAAAGCCATTCAAAGAGCAAGATACCAAACGCTAGGGAGGGGAAGTTACTTCAAAGTAATGGCGACATAAGAATATAGTTGAGTTCATATCTCGCCAGCACTGCTCTTCCAACATCTATTTTTCGTTTGATGGCAAGATAGTTTGTGTAAGCAAAGGGTGTAGACAAAATGTGTGAGTGTAAAATAGTTGAAGTGGTTTAAAGATTTTTGAAAAGTAAGCTACATTGCACAAAAAAGGTTATGCGGTTGGAACAGTTGAAGCGATACAATATATTGAATTATGTTTCCTAATGAGTTTGCCTGTATTCATTTGATAAAGCACCCAAACTACGTTAAAAATTAACATTGGGTACTGAACAAGGTTACTTATTTACTGCGCCAGTGAGAAGCGTTGATTATCACCATTATAACAATTCCACTGAGTAAGAACCGCGCCATCGGCATTTGACTTACCAGCTATATCCAGGCATTTATTACTCACACTGTTTCGGATTTCGTAATAGCCATCCCCCTTATCAATCATATTCCACATTTGATTTTGGTTACTGCTATTACATACCCATTGCTGGATCTTAGCACCGTTATCAATGTTTCCAGCTGACAAGTCTAAACAAAGGTTACTGACTTTAGATGTAATACTATAAAAGCCATTAGACAATGCAGTAAATTTAAATTGCTGGTCGCTATTACTGTTATTGCCACTACATGTTAACTGCTGAAAAGTAGAACCATTTGTTGCCGCACTATTGATAACATCAATACATTTATTACTGTGTTTCGCTTTAATTTGATATTGAGTATTGGCCTCAATACCACCGTCAGAGCCTCCACCTGAACCATCACTAACGGGTTGGTAAACACGTATCCAATCAACATACATTTTATTTTTGCTACCATCGGCTAAATCTGCATCAGTTGCTACATTTCCAGCTTCACTGCGCCATGAATGATCTTCAGTATCTAAAATAATGAACATTTCTTCATCCATATTATACTGATCTTTATTCATAATCGCGCCAGTGTAGTCCTTGTCTTTCATTACGACTTCATCCCATGAACCTTGTGGGGTTTCTTGGCCATCAATATAAAAGGTAACATCTGTTGGGCTTTTCCAATATGCACCAAATCGATGAAAACCTTCACGCCAATTGTTACCCCATACCGGTGTATTATGGGTTTGATCATTAAAGTCACTTCTAATGCTATTGTCACTGTTTCTTAAGAAAACATGAAAGTTAGTCGACATATTTTGTGCGAACCATGTCTCTCTTGCGCCGCCGTATACTTCCAATATATCGATTTCACGTTCGTCACTTTCACTCAGTAACCAAAAGTTTGATGAAAGCTCCAAGTTGCTGACTTTTATACTGGCTTCCAAAAAAATAGGGTACTTAACTTTAGTTTTCGAAGTAATCACACCTGCATTTACCAAGTTTGGTGCTTTACGCGACGCGCTGATAATTAAATTACCATCAGACACCCATGACTCATTGCTACTCCATCTTGTTAATCCAGGCCCTTCCCATGCATTAAAATAAGTGTCATTCCATTTACTGGTAAAAGTCGCGTTCTTGCCTGAGTAGTTAAATGAATCTGAGTAATTTTCATTTAACTGCCATACCAAACCATTACCAGCCTCTGCAGGTAAAGGGATTGAATCCCAATCAGCACTCATTACTGTGTGACTTACTGTGCTCAGTAACAGTAAACTGGTATTGATTAACCCGAGTTTATATATTGGCTTTAGACGATTTTTCATGTAATTCCCTTATATTGTCTATTATGTCATTAGTGTTACTTAGGACTATTCTTGCCCCAACAAGAATAGATCTCGCCTTTATGTCGTTTAGTTGGGGAAAACACAAAAGCCAGATAAAAAGCAGCAAACATTTAATAGTCATGTTTGCTGCGCAAAGCGTTACTGACTATTTCTAGCCAATTGCTTGGTATGGGCGAAATACTGCATTGCTAATGAAGTAACAAAGCCACCGTCATCGGTAAAACTGACGACAACATGGTTATTTGATTTTATAAATTCATTAGCTACAGGGATTTCTATAACGCCGAAGAACTGCAAACGTCCTGCACCGTCAAAGTATTGATCGTATCCACGATAATCTTCTGACACGGTCATTGGCTGACCGTTAATGGAAATTTCAGGGATTAATGTTTTGCCGTGTTCTCTACCTAAGCCAAGACGAATAACGGCCTCACCATATTCATTTACCTGGACATCATTGATATTAAATTCAATATTTTGATTGGCATTAATGTTTTGTTTATAGCTATCTGCGTAATATTTAACTTCAGTCTGGTTATGCTTGATTTCAATCTTGTCCTCAAAAGTAAGTTTAATGATGACAGTAGCTTCTGCTCCGACAGTTAACGTCTCGATATCTGCAAGTTCACTAACCACTGTTTCAGTTAGTGTTGGATTTGTGTCGTCTAGATTAAGTTGCTTTATGAGGATCGAAGTTAACGTGTTATCGCCAAGTCCTAACAAGGATAAATCGACTGTGGATGATTCCGTTTCTAGGCTGTTAATAATTAAAAAAACCTGATTATCATTAACATATGCGTTTAACTGAAAGTCTAAATCCGTTGAGAAACTGTCAACGCGTTTGCCGTTAACTTCGCTCCACATTTGATAGAATTTAACCATATCGGTATAGACATATTCATCACCCGTATCGCCAACTTTTTCGAACTTTTGTCTCATCAAACGGGTGTAATAGGGGACTGTGTCACTTATTCGTCCCCACTCAGCTTTTACAGGAATAAAAGGAATTGCCATTTCTATTTGATCTGGACGCTCAAGAAACGACATGAGTTGACTATTTATTGCTTTTAAATGAAACCAATCGCGATAAGGTAGCCAAGGCTGGTTAAATAAAGAATGAGTTTGTGCACCGTATTCTGAGACTAAAAACGGTTTCACTTCGTTGAGAGTAAGCTGCATATAGTGCTCTAACATATCGAAACTGGCTTCGATATTGCTGCCGGCACGTATTTCGGTTCGATCTTGAAAAGCTGGAAAATCATAGAAATGCAATGAGATAAAGTCCATATTATTACCTGCAATATCTATAAAGGCTTTATCACGTGTTTCCCAACGTTCAAAGTTGTCTTTTTCAAAATCTGGAAAGGCAACTGTATAACCACCAATCAATACATCATCGTTAACAGCAATATTGTCTATTTTTACTGCCTTAATTGCCTGGGCTACAGCATTATGAAATTCAAATACCTGATTTAATGTTGCTGGCGTCTCTGAATAATCGACCAATTCATATAATGGCTCATTCATGATTTCTATATATCTAGGCTTGGGTTGACCATAGATATCGACGCCATCATTTTTATTAAAAAACTTTGCGACAAATTGACCCATGTAGTCGCCGGTAGCAGTACCTAAGGGTTCATCTTGAGTATCGGTTTGAGAAAAAGACCATCCTTGGCCAGTATCTTTACCATCAGGCCAGTATGGATGTTGCTGCGCAGCAACAACCATTTTTTGATTTCTATGCTCATGCTTACGTTTCGTTATTGCAATGTCATCAGTGTTAGAGGTGTAACTCCAACGTGCGTTACCCCCATTATTGCTGGCCATTTCAGGATTGATAAATCCATTTTTACTTGCGGATTCTGGCATTAAACTTAATTGATAACGCATTCCACCAGTATCTCGACCAAAGTAAACGTCATAGCCTTCAACAAACTCAGTGATAAGATCATCTGATTCGTTTACTCCAACGCTGTACCAATCATTTTCTGTGTGAGATGCATGTAAGGTTATAAACTTGTCTCGCTCAAAGCTGTCAACGCCATTAATGAGGTGCGCAGTATCTAAATTAAAACTCAATTTAGTGTTAACTTGGCTTAGAGCTTCGAGGGTTTTTACTGAGAATATAACTTGCTGCTGTCCAATAGTAAGCGTTGCACTGGATTCAGTATCAAATGTATCAGACGACATTAACTGCACTGTTATTGTATCGCCATTGTTTATGCTAGCTTCTGCCAGTTGAAAGTTTTCGCCATTAATCGAAAACTCACCTCCAAGGATACTGATATCAACAGTCGTGTTTATACCGCTAACTGTGACAGTTTCTGAGGTTATTAATACACCTAAGGGGATATCCTCTTGCCGTGCAAATGATAATTGGTCAGCAGTATCATCTACAGGCTCTGAAATGATAGGCGGTATTTGTTCTGAAAGATCAGAGTTTGAAGAGTCGTTACCACCACATCCAATGAGTATTGAAGAGGTCAGCATAACTAGTGCACTAAGGCTTAATGTGTTAATCAAATTTTGGGTCATGATGCTCACTTAAAATATCTAATAGTTATTAGAAACAGTTAAAATATGGTTGGGTTAACTGCACAGTGATGACATCAATTGCGTATACTTAAAATACGAATAAATCCTGTATATCCCACTGCAAGGTAACAAACAAAAACCTTTGTTAAAAGTATATTGTTAACAAAATAAATTTACCGTGAAATTAAATGTTTCTGCTTGCAATATATTTGATATTGATAACGTTTGTTTTATAGGGTTTGGTGAGTGATTATTCTTGTGGTTTTAATTTGGATTGAATTAATATCAATTGTAAATTTTGCTCAAGTAGAGATTTTACTAGACAGTAAATTTTTCTCGAATTAACACATAAGTTAAACCGGACCGCTTTTTTGATAACGGGACGATTCTTCATTATTCAAATCTATGGAACTTATTGTCATTTTTTGTCGTGGAAAGATAGCGAATATTTAGGATATTGATAGCTTGATTTAACTGACTTAGCTATCTATTCAATTAAGTTAGCTTCGAAGCCAATGAAATAGCTAAAAAGCTAAATAAAGTGGGCGCAGCTAGTATTAAAGTAAGCCGAGAATGAAAAACGGAAAATAAAAAGGACAACCTAAGTTGTCCTTTTAACTGTACTTTGAAATTAGAATTCAAGTACAAACAATGTAGATTAAACTTTAGCTTGTTCTATTTAATATTGGCTTTAATCGCCTTAGTTGCACTATTGATGTCACCATCACGTAATGCTTTTAATATACCTCTATGCTCTTCAACACATTCTGAACTCGTGGTAATGCGTTTATAGTTCAGACGCATTCTCATGACGTATGGATACCAAATATTAACTAAATCTTCTCCACCAGCTTTATGGATAAGGTAGTTATGAAATGAAATATCAATTTTTGTCACTTCAGTAAAATCTTCGTTATCAAACGCACCTTGTAGCTCGTCTAATATCGATTCTAATTGGATTAGATCATCTTCAGTTAATGGGTTGTTTTTGAGACTTTCGATAGCATAGACTTCTATATTACGTCTCAAGTTAATCATTAACTTTTGCAGTTTAGGCTCTAATACACTGTTGACAGAGGCTCCACAGTTATTTTTAGATATGAGCAAACCTTCTTTGGTCAATTGTAGAATCACATCGCGAATAGGGCCGCGAGATAAGCCAAAGCGTTTTGCTAATTCTTGTTCATTTAATTTAGTATTGGGCGCTAAATCACCGGCAATTATGTCAGAGCGCAATTGATCTGCAATTTGATCTTTTACAGAAAGGATTTTAGTTGGTTTTGCTGTTGCCATGAGATTCCCAATATTCTTCATTATATATTAACATTCTAGACACTTAGAAAGTTTAATACAATTGTCAAATGTATTATTGTTAAAAATAAACATTAATTTATTTTCCAACATTCTGATGTTTAAGGGATTTGTTTTATAAGTGGATATTTTTTTCAAAAAAAAGCCCTCATCACGTTTATTGTTAACAAAATACACTAGCGAGAATAATGCTTTGACTTCGTGTAAAAGAAACAATAATGACGTTAAGGGCAACTCTGATGACCTATTCAGACAAGCAATCTGCAACAGATTGGATAAAAACCAAGTGGTGGTTATGGGGATAACCCACCACTCGAAAATGGAAAAAAGACCTATTATTACTATGTAGCTGGTTAATCAAGATTACCGAAACGGCGTTGATACATATCAGCATTAATTTGTTTTGCTGCTTCAACCATGTAGGGATAAGGAGTGTCAGTAACAGATACAAAACCTACATTATAGTTTTCGCCATCATAGGCTCTACCTGTAATGGGTGAGTCGATATATTGAAACCAATGAGCACCTATAAAGTAAGGATTATCGATAAGTGAATTCATATAATCTTTATATTTCACACCACGGTCTTGTTGATCTGCTGCGTGGATAAGTCCAGGGTGATAAAGACCAGAGTCTTTAGCACCAATATGGAACTCTCCAATGATACTTGGTATATCAATTTCAGCTAAGAACTGCCATTTCTTTTTAGGTAAACCTTCTTTGTAAGAATTAAAGCTGATGACATCTACAAATTTTGCAGACGATTTTACAACTTCAATAGGCATCCCCCAGTCAGGGAATCTTGACCCTAAATACATATGATTTGGTAAGTATTGCTGTAATGCATTATCCACGGTACTAAAATACTTATCTGCGTATGTGGTTAGTAGGATGCCATAATCTTTCACTTGCTGTTCATTATTTATCGTTGAATCAATCCCTTTATCAAACGCTTGCCAATCGGTAATTTGAGTTTGCCAAACGGCATTTAATTTCGAAATATCTTTGTATTTATCTTTCATTACCCTGGTGAAAGCCGCTTTAGTTGGCACATCTGCACCGTCTCGGGTCAGTGTATTAACCACGATCCCGTAATGACTTTCAGTACTATCTGAGCGGCCAAAACTTTTTTCATTATCAATAAAGATCCCGACACACCAAGGATTACCTTTTACTTCTTCATAAACTGCCTTAGCAGTGACTAGAGCTCTTTTTTCGAATTCAGGGTCAAATACATCTGGCATCGGCGCCCAAAAATCATTACCGCTGGAAACCGTTTTATAGTCGCCAATAATCCAACCATTGGCAAAATAGGGGATTTTATTATTGTCGTAATAACGAGGGTCGGTCCAATTACCTAAAGATGTGAATCCCCAATCTAGCATACGGTTGACAGTGGTATCTTCCCAGGCTTGCATATACCCTTGAGGATGGTTGCCGTATTTTCTTTCTAAATTCGCGGCATAAAAACTATAGGTTTCACCATGTTTCACAGGTCCTGAATGGGCGCTACGACGGTAACCAAAATGTTTGCCTAAAGGTTCATCGTATTTAGGTAACCAACTGAACATGTTAGTTCTAACATCTGATGAGACAAAACGGCTATTAATGGCATCATCGCTTACTCGATTTAATTTTTGAGAGTCTTCAGGTGTGACATCACTATCAGTGGGTTGCACTATATATTGCTGACTAAAATCAAAGCCTGTCATGGTTGAAGAATTTGATAAGCGGATAATATCAATACCAGTAGCGAGGTATAAATAACCATCTGGATCAACAAGTGACCATTTATCGTTAATTTTTTCAGTTCTAAAATAACCAGTTGATTTAAGTTTAGGGCCAGCTAGCCAGCCACCATATTGACTGCGATCTTCTGCTACTTTCCCTGTGAGTGATGATGCTTCTAGTTTTCGCTCTTGTTCCATTTGTTGATCATTTGCAATTTTCCCGACAAAAGTTTCTTTATTATTTTGCCCATATTGATCAACGATATGGGTTAAAAATGATTTATCAAATTGAGGGTTTTGGCGTAACTGCATCTGACTAATAATAATCTGCTTATCATGCATATTACTTTGGACGCTTAAACTTATTCGGCTAATTCCTTTAGTATTGAGATTCTTTTTACCCCACATAGATGTAAATTGGCTTTCATCACTTTGCCAAGTATCTGGGTTAGAACGGAGTCCTGAGGTAAAGTTAAGTTCAACATTATGATCCCCATCAGGTGTACCTAAATCATGACCTGCCATTTTGGCATAATAAGTTTGTGCTTTAGAATTTGCTGGAACATTTACCGTACGGGTGTAGTTGTTACCATCAATATCGCTGATATCTAAATATAACTGGACGCTATGTTCACTTGGATTTGATATATCAAACGCCAAATTAAAATCGTTTAAATCACTCCAATCCCATGGTGTAACAGGGGAGAAGCTTACATTACTGTAACTGTTATCTTTTGAATGAAAATCTACGTTCAATCGAGATTTATCGATATACAGTTTTGCTGCATTACTGGTAATTACATTATTTATTAAAGTCGGATCTGACAAATCAATCAATTGTAAGGATTGTAATTTTTCCGTTTCACTATTAGACAAGGTGATGGGATCAGTAGGCTCGTTTATTCCACTAGATTCACTTTGGCAACCACATAAAGCTAAGAATACCGATGACATTAATATTGCTTTTCTACGGTTAAGATTAAATTGCTTACCGTCTGTATTTCGTTTTCTCATCTTAATTTCCATGTGGTGACAAGTTTATTTGAACGTCTATACTTTGTTAACAATCTACATTATGGTTTTTGTTGATGCAATATCTTATTAACAATTTTTCAAAGTCGGTACTTATGTTTGACTGCTGAAATCTCGCTGGCCAGTTAATTAATTAGGAATTTTGTGTTTATCCTTAGGACTAGTCATTAAAATGTTGATATTAAATATTAACTTAGCGTCAGCTTTATTTTGAGATTTGAAAGCAGACTCATATTCTTAAATGGTAAATTGTTAACAATAGTTGCAAATTGAAATAAGGTAATGCTACTGTATTGTTAATTAAATGGTTGATGCTTTTAATGGTTAGACTTAATGAAACCGGTGTTAATTGATACTAATTTCATGCAGTAAGGCTTAATTCAGCATGATCAACAAAAGAAAATTACAATAACAGCGGATGTAGTTATGATTAATACAAGTCACAGTGTTTTATATTGCGCATTAGTGGTGGCATTGGGTGGGTTTATATTTGGATTAGATGCCGCCCTTATTTCTGGTACAGTAAAATTTGTGACCAATGAATTCAATTTAACAGATTTGCAAATTGGAACGGTAGTCAGTGCACCAGGATTTGGGGTTATATTCGCGTTAATGATTACGGGCTATGTTTGTGACAAAATTGGCCGTAAACATACCCTAGTCATTATTTCATTCATTTACATCATATCCGCAGTGATGTCTGTACTGGCTAATAGTTTTGAATCACTAGTCATCGCACGCTTTATTGGCGGCTTAGCATTCACCTCTTTATCTGTAGCGGCCATGTATATTGGAGAAATCTCACCTTCACACCTTCGCGGAAAATTAGTCTCTATTATCCAAATTAATATTGTTGTAGGTCTGTCGATAGCTTATTTTGCTAATTACGCAATTTTAGCCTTGTCAGAAAGTGAACATCACTTTGTAATAACATTAGGTCTAGATATTCATACATGGCGCTGGATGTTAGGTATTGAAATTTTACCTGCCATTATTTGGTTTTGTTTATTACTCAATATCCCACAGAGTCCGCGTTGGTTGATCATGAAACACAAGGAAGAAAAAGCGAAACAAATTATCAATCAGTTTAATAATACGGACCATTGTGATGAAGAAATCACGCAAATCAAGTTAAGTCTTAAAAGTCATCATCCCAAGCATTCGTTTTGGTATTTGTTTAAAAGTTTATTTGATACAAAAGTGCGTGCTGCAATGTCGATTGCTTTAACTATTGCAGTTGTACAGCAAATTACTGGTATTAATGCAATTATGTTTTATGCACCGACTGTGTTTGAACAATTAGGGATCGGAACTGATGCTGCTTTCTTTCAAGCTATTATTGTGGGTTTAGTCAGTATCGTATTCACAGTAGTCGCCATTTTACTCATCGACAGATTAGGTAGACGTCCATTAGTTATTTGGGGGTTAGCCATTGCTACAATAAGCCTATTCGCATGTTTTTGGGGATTTAATCAAGCAACTTATTTACTTGATGAAGCTAAAGTGACTGGGTTAATGAATCAGTATGCGTTAGTAGATATTAGTTCACTTATAAATGTCGTGTATCAAAGTGATGTCGAGTTTAAGAATGCACTCATTGAAGTGATGGGTTCAACCAACGCAAAGCTTTATGAAAGCCAGATACTTCAAAGTGCAGCCAACATCAATGTGAACTTAATTCTAGCTGGCATTATTGGTTTCATTGCTGCTTTTCATTTTTCAATTGGACCGATTATGTGGGTATTATTTTCTGAAATATTTCCAACACATATTCGTGGTGTGGCCATTCCTGTTTTTGCTTTCATTACAAGTTTTGTGAGTTATTTAGTACAGCAGTTTTTTCCTTGGCTGCTTAGTGTTTTCGGCGCAGACGAAATATTTTTATTCTATGCAATTTGCGGTGCTATTGGCTTTGTACTCTTATTTAAAATAATGCCCGAGACTAAAAACAAAACCATCGAAGAAATTGAAACTTTATTAACTCATGCTTCAAAGGATATGAATAAACGGAATGAAGATATAGAAACCGTACCTTTAGCAGAGAGAGAAGCATAATTATGAAATCAATACTTGCTATAGGCGAATGTATGATGGAGTTAAGCCACCATTCGGATAATTTACTTAAGCGTTCTTTTGCTGGTGACACATACAATGCTCTGGTTTATGCAAAACGTTATAACAAAAAACTAGATTGTAAATATTTAACGGCTATCGGTGAAGATGCTATCAGTGGGGAAATGCTAAATGTGTTGCGCCAACATGATTTAAACAGCCAATGTGTTATAGCTTCGACTAATGCAACCATAGGTATTTACGCAATACATACAGATTCAAATGGGGAAAGAAGTTTTAGTTATTGGCGTAATCAATCAGCAGCTACTCAAATGATGAAGTTAATGTCATTAGAGCAAATGGTTTCGAAGATTGGTCACGTCGACAGTGTTTTCTTTAGTGGTATCACATTGGGTATTTTATCAGATGAAGATAAACATTTACTGTTATCTCTTATTAATACACTTCGTGAAAATGGCAGCCAAATTGTTTTTGACCCAAATTATAGGCCCGCAATGTGGCGGGGCACCATTCACGCTACTCAATGGATAAATTTAGCTTACGGCCATAGCGATATCGTGCTCCCAGGAATTGAAGAACATCAGACTTTATTTAATCATCAAAGCCCGATACAGATAATGCAGCATTGCCAAGATTTAAATGTAAAAGAAATCGTTGTTAAATGTGGTGAGCTTGGCACTTATGTTTATCAATACGGTGAACTTATATTTCATCAACCTTTCATTCCTGCTGAACAACAGGTCGATTCAACAGCAGCAGGTGACTCTTTTGCTGGCACTTATTTAGCCGCTAGATTAAGTGGTTTTGATATTGAAGGGGCGTTAATTGATGCTGCTAACATTGCAAGACAAGTCGTTCAGCATACTGGCGCAATTATAAATCAAAAAAATTATCAATCGGTTGCTACATTAACATCTTCAACCTAAACCAAAACTGGTTTAGGTGCTAATACACTCATTAATAATGTTTAAGCACCACTTAATCTTTACTGGGAAGTCATATGAAAACAAATAATAAACCGCTAAGCCTTGCAAGCCAACGCGCAATTGAACGCGGTTATGATAATAACAATGCTGATTGGATGGTGGAGTTTGATGTGAGTCCACTAAAAGGCGATTTTGCTTTTGAAGAAGGGGTTATTCGACGTGACCCATCGTCAGTGATTGAAGTTGATGGCTTATTTCATTGTTGGTATACCAAAGGAACAGGCGAAACCGTCGGTTTTGGCTCCGATAACTTAGAAGATAAAGTGTTCCCATGGGATTTAACTGAAGTGTGGCATGCTACATCTATAGATGGTGAAGTTTGGAAGGAGTGCGGTGTTGCTATTGAACGCAGTGCACAAGGCCAATATGACGATCGTGCTATCTTTACTCCAGAGGTATTAGTTCATCAAGGTCGCTACTATTTAGTTTATCAGACAGTGACAACCCCTTATACCAACCGCCAATTTGAACACATTGCCATAGCAAGTTCAGATAGCCCCTATGGACCTTGGTTGAAATCACCAGCTCCAATTTTAAGCCCAAGTCAGGATGGCGAATGGCGAGGGAATGAAGACAATCGTTTCCATGTGTTAAATAAAGGCAGTTTTGATAGCCATAAAGTTCATGATCCATGTTTACTCTTCTTTAATAAGCAGTTCCACCTTTATTACAAAGGAGAAACTATGGGCGAGGAGATGAATTTTGGCGGCCGCGAGATAAAACATGGTGTTGCTATAGCAGACCAAATTGAAGGACCTTATATCAAGTCTGAGCTCAATCCTATTTCTAATAGCGGTCATGAAGTCGTGGTCTGGAATTATCAAGGCGGCATAGCCTCTTTGCTTACAACAGATGGACCAGAAAAAAACACTATTCAGTTTGCTGCAGACGGTCAAAATTTTGAAATTAAAGCACATATTAAAGGTGCTCCAGAAGCAATTGGTTTATATAGAGATCCAACTATTTGTGCAGAAAATCCATCAAAGCTTGCTAAACCAGGTTTGTCTTGGGGGTTATGCCATCAATACGATGCTTCATGGAACTGGAATTTTATATGCCGATTTAAAATAAAACGACAAATCCTTGATGCTGGAACATTTCAAAACAGCAATTAATAACTGTACTAATTAACAACCACCTTTATTCGGAACAAGTTGCTCGCTAAAAGATAGCCTGCTGTTGCATTGCTCTATATAAATTTTGAGGCATTCATGGATAGAAGAAGTTTTATTAAATTGTCAGCAATAGCAACAGGCAGTTTGTTATTTCCTACACAAGCAGCTAGAGCCGCGGCAAATAGGCAAAATCTAACCCCTGTTGATATTATCGAGTCTGTTGCCAGTAATATTAAACGTCATTGGCTTGGCAGTAGCTTTTGGGGCAACAGATTACAAGATTGGCGAGTTAATGACGGCAGAATAGAATGTATTCGAAATAGTCGTGGTTTCGAAATGCGAACAGTATCCCTGTTGACTAGGCAACTTAATGACAGGCAGCAACCAGCACGGATACGAGCAAAAGTTTCAAATATGACACCAAATAAAGCCGGTTTTTGTGGCTTTTTGATTGGTGCTGGCAGCAATGAACTTGATTACCGCTCTGCAGCACTTATCCAAAGAGCATCCGGTAAAAATGGCGGCTTTATGGCCGTAATTAATGAACAAGGTGAATTAAGCTTTAAAGATTTTACCAATATTCAAAAACCGCTATCTTTCGAACGAGTGATTAGAACTAATACGATTAACATCGGTAACTTACAAGGCAAAGAAATTATATTGGATTGTCACATTGATCCGGTGACGAACGGAAAATTCGATGTCAGACTGATTGCTATTGATGCAAAAACGAACAAAGAGCTTGGCTTTATTGTTAGAACTGCCGTTCCATCAAGTGAATTAGTGGGCGGTATAATGCTGTTATCTTCAACACCACCTAAACAAGCTGGCGCGAGGTGGTCCTTTAGGGATATCAGTACTGGTGGTAATAAAATATCACGTAATGATGACCAAGGCCTTGGGCCCGTGGTTGGGTGTATGCATAGCGTTAACCGCCAAATATTAAAGCTAAGCTGTCAATTTATGCCTATAGCTGAAAATGAATACCAGACTATCAAGTTACAATATAAAAACGTTAATGGTGATGAGTGGCAATCAGTTTTGGCAGGAGTCGATCCAGGTTTTGTATATCAATTTAGAGTTGATAATTGGGATAGTACTCAAGATTATCATTATAGAGTCGTTAGCCTTGCAGATGAAAAAATTCTGTACCAAGGTAAAGTCTTAAAAGATCCGAACAAGGGTAAAGATTTAACCGTGGCTTTATACTCATGTCTAGTTGCAACTAATCTTTCATTAGACATCGAACATTATAAAAAAAGACTGAAACAAGAAAACATTTTGGGTCGGTTTAGTAATGAAAATATACTTTTTCCACACACAGAGTTGGTAAGTAATTGTGATAAACATCAGCCTGATATGTATGTTTTTTGTGGTGATCAGTATTACGAAGCTACACCGACACAAATATGGCGCAATAGACCTGATTCACATCTAGACATGCTTTATCGTTGGTATTTATGGTACTGGACCTTTAGAGATTCGATACGTAATAAGCCAGCTATTTTGTTAGCTGATGATCATGATGTACTCCAAGGTAACTTATGGGGTGTCGGTGGCAGAGATCCTGTTGTACTAGAAGGTGACAAGCCAACTGAAGAAGATGGCGGATATACTCAAACTAAAGCCCTGGTGAAAATGGTTTATGGCATGCAACATGGCCATAATCCAGATGCTTATGATCCTACACCTATTGCTCATGATATACCGGTCACTTATGGAGCCTTTGTTTATGGCGGAGTGAGTTTTGCTTTAGTAGAAGATCGTAAATTTAAATCTCGACGTAATATCAAAGTAAACCCTTTATATACTCAAGGAGAGTTACTGGGTCATCGACAAGAGCAATTTTTATCAGCATGGGCTGATATGGATAAAGGTTTACCAAAGATTTGTATTGCTTCATCTATGTGGGGATCTCCACAGACTAAGAGTAATCTCGAACCACTGCTTGATTACGATTCTAATGGCTATCCACCTGACGGAAGAACTCGTGCGATAAAACTTATTAAAGAGGCGGACGCAGTCGTTATCTGCGGTGACCAGCATCTAGCCATGGTGGCTAAACAAGGACTTGATGACTATGAAGATGGTCCAACATTTTTTGCAGGTCCTGCTGGTGCTGCATTTTGGCAACGCTGGTTTGAAGGCTTAGGTAAATTGGATAATCAGTTTAATCAAGATCCTAATACAGGTAATTTTACAGATACATTCGGCAATAAGATGCGCGTGTTAGCTGTTGCTAATCCTAAAGTCACTTATGATGACTTTAAGCATCAAACCAATCACTCTTGGAGTAACTTCCTATCGGATAGGCGTTTGAAAAGTGAAGGCTATGGCATTGTCAAGATTCAACATAACCAGCAACAAATAAAATTTGAATGTTGGGAATGGAATGTAGACCCATCAACAGGCAAGCAATTTTCTGGATGGCCTTACATACATAAACTGACTTAACGTTATATATATTTTCATTAGCTTTATGAGGCCATCGAAAGATGGCTTTTTTATTAAAGATTTAACAAATACACATAAATTTGCTGTAAAAGTACATTGTTAATTTGTATCTTATTTATAAAATATCAATTTTTTAAACAGTTCAAAACTCTACTTTGGTAATGACAGGCTTTTAAAGAAACCAATGTATGTAAAAAAGCAGTATAAAGAACTACGTAAAGCATTCTCTCCATAAGTCACTATTTAAAAACACATTAATCTCTTCAGCTTTCTATCCCGCCTTGCAAAATTGCGTTACCATTTTGTTAAATAAATACCTTTGAATTATTTTTTCCCAATTAAATTTGGCTTTTAATTAATTGAAGATTGTTAACAAAATTATGTTGACACATCTTCTCTTGGTCAGTAATGTCTGTAAACAGAGTTGCAACATTGTGTTAACTTTTAGCGACTCAAGATAGGCAGAAACAAAAAGCTCTTGGGGGAGTAAACATGCCATTTAATAAGACACACTATAAATACAATCCAATATATCTAGCATTGCTTACTGCAATGTCAGTTAATGCGGTTGCTGACGAAAAAGCAGCGGATAAATCACCTGATGAGATGGAAGTCATTCAAGTTAAAGGCTTGAAAAGCAGTTTAAAGAAGTCAATCAACGATAAAAGATTCTCTGAAAACCTTACTGATTCAATTAATGCTGAAGATATTGGTAAATCCACTGACCAAAATATTGCTGATGCATTATCAAGAGTCACCGGTGTTACTGTTCAATCTGTTGATGGTGAAGGCTCACGTATTACAGTTCGTGGTGCAAACTCACAACAAAATAACATCAGCATGAACGGTGTACAACTTGGCTCCACTGACTTTAGTCAAAGCGTTGATTTATCGCAGTATTCATCTGACATTTTGTCAAAAATCGAAGTGGTTAAAACACCTAGTGCAGATCACGAAGAGGGCGCTTTAGGTGCAAATATTAATTTAATCACCAACAAACCGTTAGATTTAAATTATCAAATTCGTACCGTTACTGTAGAGGGACGATACAACGATTTACTTGATGACGAAAATTACAAAATATCGGGTACTATTTCTGAAAAAATGTTCGAAGATACTTTTGGTCTTATTTTTACGGCAGTAAAAGAAACCAATTCTTATCGTAAAGATCAGTATTCAGCAGATAACTGGGTATCTGAGTTTTCTCATTTAGCCTCTGATACAGAAGGAAATTTGGTTGAAGATGTGTGGGGTATTACTAACAAGAACTCACGTTACGAGCTATATAATAACGATGTAGATCGTATGAATTTCAATCTAGGTTTGCAATGGGCGCCGAGCGATTCAACTGAGTTTAATCTTAATACCAATTACACTAAACAATCTTTTGAAAGTTCAATGCATGGCGTACAAATTCGAAGCGGCGAACAAGGAAATATGATTGAAGGTGTCGACCCTGGTTTAGGAGGCGGTCCATCTCAGTGGACCGATCCACAGCAAGATTGGCATACCATTGATTTAAAAACCAATACATTTACTAAATACTTAAACCGATTTGGTGATGGTGGATTAAGCCAGTCTGAAAACAAATATGATGAAGAAAACACCGTTATCTCATTCGATGTTAGGCATGATATTAGTGATAATCTTATTTTAAATGCCGGTCTAGGTTATTCAAAGTCAGAACGTATTCCTGAAAACCAAGTGTATATTGCGATGCAAAACTACAGCAATATTAACCGCTGGTTATTAAAAAATGTTCCAGAAACTGATATTGAGCCTGTTGGTTACGACTGTACCAATGGCCCATGTACCTTAGTAGGTGGTTCTGGCCTCATTGATTATGGCGAGAATAACGAATTTGGCGATCCATTAAATGTTTGGGATAACTACGGTACAACAGGTTTTAACGTTGATGAGCTCAATGCCCAGCATTTAACCTTTTTGAACCGTTCAGTTGTTGCTGTTGAAGATGAACAGAAATCTGCTTTTGTTGATTTTGACTGGATAGTCGACGTAGGGCCACTATCAAGTATCGAGTTTGGTGCGAAATACTCTAACCGTGAAAAATACGTAGATAACCAGCAAAATGCATTTAATAGTGTTGGTGAAGGCATTGTCATTAATAACCCTTACACCGGCGCACCGACTGTATTAAATGATGGTTTGAATTCTTTAAGTGGTGATTTATTTGCTACCGGTGAAAACTTTCCTGTAGATGACTTTATGGACAGTAACGGCTATGGGCGAGATGCGATTACTGATGGTTGGACAACTTTTTCAGCATTTAAAGCATTTGATGTTGCTTTAGGTTCACCTTCTGTAGGTTTCGAGCCTGATAATTCAAATACACGTTCTGCAGAACTTGAAAATTTTGCAACTTATTTAAAAGCCAATTTTGATTTATTTGATGGTCGCTTATCGGGTGATGTTGGTGTTCGATATGTTAAAACGGAAGTCGAAACATCAGGCTACTCAGGTGTTCAGTTCGCCTTTGATCCAGGAAATGTCGGCCGTTTGATGGATCCATTTAAGTTAGCTGAGTTACGAGACTCATCTTTACCTGAATGTAGCGGTATCCCTTTTTATGGCACAGATTGGAATGCTGAAGCTCGTTGGGGCCGTGTAGATGGCAATGGTTACGATACTAATGGTACTAACGATTTAACTGATGATATTGCTCGACCAGATGAAGGTGCTTGTTTTGATGCTAATGCTGTACGTGGTAATCCAAACGAAAGTGGTTGGTGGTTATGGCGTCACAGTGATATATCTACTGAAAAATTCTATGGTTATGGTGATAGACAACTTGACGAAAATGGTCAGCTTGTTGCAACTGAAGATAGAAGTAAGCGTAGCTTTGCTGTAACTGGTACTCATGATTATGACGTTTTCTTACCCAGTCTAAACTTGAATTATCTCCTTACTGACGATTCGGTACTACGTTTTGCAGCATCTAAGACGATGGCACGCCCACAAATTGATTCATTACGTCCTGGTTTTAAAGTGCGTGAAACCCAGTGGGGCGGTTACAATCGTAATAACACCATTACCCTCACAACACCTAAATTAGACCCATTAGAATCAATTAACTTAGATTTATCGTACGAATGGTACTTTAACGAATCAGGTATGTTGTCTGCAGGCCTATTCTATAAAGACATGACTAATTTCGAAGAATCTGAAACTGTTGTGACTTATATGGATGACCTACGAGATGTCGGCTTAACAGAAGGCGAAGGTTATAATCCTGATGATTTAGTATTGGTAGCAGGCCAAGACAGTCTTGAACAATGTATGCCTAAACGCTTCCAGGGTAATGATGAATTCCGTGAAGATTGGATGTACTCGGGTGACTTGGAGCAAATGTGTGCTCAGTTCAAAACAACTCGTATCAAAAATGGTAAAGGTGCGAACATTAAAGGGGTTGAACTGCAGTATATTCAAACTTTTGACATGCTACCCGGTTGGCTTTCAGGTTTAGGTATTCAAACTAATTATACCTATCAAGACAGTAAATATGACCAAGAAGTATCGTCAATAGATGACACTGTTCAACTACCTGAGTTACAAGTTGCCTATACACCTGAGCATAGTTATAACTTAACTGCATTTTGGGAAAAGAATGGACATCAATTAAGACTGTCTTATCGAGGTAATAGTGACCAATTAGCCAAGCGCTCATGGGAATCAGGTTCATTATGGGAAGAAGGGCGCCAAACTCTCGACTTCTCAGCTAGTTATAAGCTAAATGATATGGTTACATTCTCTTTCCAAGCCGTGAACTTAACTGATGAGGGTGTACGTCAGTATTATACTAGCCGTTTCCTAAATGTTAATGGTGAAGTGTTAGATGAAGGTAGTCCACTGTCAGGTAATGCGACGGACTCACGTACCGTTTATCAGTACCAAACAGGCCGAACATTCCGTCTCAATGCACGTATGAATTTCTAAATTGAATACTTATAAAAAGCTACCTTTGGGTAGCTTTTTTTTTGTACAAATATGCTAGCTTAGTAGTGTTCTAGTAATTCGGTTCGTCGCTATCAATGTTAGAAGGAGAAATTTATGACCCAGGAATCACATGGCTTTTCTATAGGCATAGAGAGAATTAACAGTGATGTTTTTTTATCACTAAAAGCAAAAGGGACATTAACTCATCAGGACTATCTTACAATAACGCCAATTATCGAATCTGCTTTAGCAGAAGTTAACAATCCTAAGGTGAAAGTTTTCATTGATGGTACCGAGTTAGACGGCTGGGAAATGAGAGCTGCGTGGGATGATTTAAAGTTAGGGCTGAAACATGGCAACGAATTTGAAAAAATAGCTATTTACGGCAATAAAGGCTGGCAAGAGGTTGCTGGCAAAATTGCGAAATGGTTTATACACGGTGAATCACAGTTCTTTGAAGATAAAGACAAAGCACTTCAGTGGTTATTGAACTAATACCGAAACCCTAAACACACCTTGTTTACCATAAGTAAAAGTTAACGAGGTATGCTTAGGGTTTATAAGGCTTAGCAGCATTTGAGCAATCTTTATTGCTTAGGTTATTTACTTAGGTTTATTGCTTCGGTCAAAAGCTTTGAATAAGTGATAAGTTTCAAACTGCTTTGTCTTTATGTGATCAATGTATTAAACCTTGTCTGGCAACATCCTGTTTCTTCCTTGTTTTTTCTTATTTATGTCTATACTTATTTTATGAAAAGGAATTTCGAATAAGTGGAGGTATAGTGGCTAAGGAAATACGTTCTATACTGATTGTCGATGACCAATCAATCATCAGAAAGATTTTTATCAAAAGCCTACAGCTGTTGGGTAAATTTGATATTTCTGAAGCAGCTGATGGATTAGATGCTTTCAATCTTATTAAAACTTGTGATTTTGATATGGTGTTTTGTGATTTAAACATGCCAGTCAAAGACGGTTTGTATCTACTAGAACGATTAATCGAAATTAAATACACTAGCCCAATCGTATTATTTAGTGGTGAAGATGAAAATCTGCTTAACTCAGCGAAAGTATTAGCCTCTCATTACCACTTAAACATCCTTTCAATCGTTCCCAAACCAATAACTTCAATGATGCTTAAATCTCTGATTAATCAGGCGAGCTCACTAAAAACATTTACAGTACAAGAACCATTACTAGAGCTCACACAAGAACAACTTCAGTTTCATCTAAAGCAAGGTAATGTAAAAGCATATTTTCAACCTCAATATAATCTAAATACAAATCAAGTCTCGGGATTTGAAGCACTAGCCCGAATAGTCGATGGCGATAACGTTATTTTGCCATCGCAATTCATTAACGCAGCAGAAAATACTGGCTTGATTTTACCGTTAACGAAAGCGGTGATCACAGATGCCTTTGAAAACTTTTCAAAATTAAATAACACTTTCTCATCACTCAACTTATCAATTAACTTGTCCGGAAAGATTTTAGTGGATGACACTCTCCCGCAATGGATTGAAAGCACCGCATCTGCAAACGCGATTGCAAATAGCGCCATCACTTGTGAGCTAACAGAAACAGCCATTCCATCGAATCCTTCGATCATGATTGTCGCCTTACTCAGGTTAAGGATGATGAAATTTAAATTATCAATTGATGATTTTGGTACTGGGTTTGCTTCATTAGAGCAATTACATATGTTGCCTTTTGATGAGCTTAAAATCGATCGATGCTTTGTGTCAGATATTTTAAATAACACAAAGTCTCAAGCACTCTTCAGAAGAAGTATTTCATTAGCTAATGACCTTGATTTACTCGCAGTAGCAGAAGGTGTTGAAGACTATGAAACCAAATGTTTAATTCAGCAACTTGGGTGTTCAATTGCCCAGGGGTTTTTCTTTTCTAAACCATTACCTGCCAATGAAGTCGTGAATAAAATTAATCAGTTAGGCTTAGGTTTTGGTGTAAAAGAAGAGGTAAGTCCAATTGAACAAAAATAAATTAATGACTGTAAGCTTTTTGGCTATTTCTGTTGTTTTGTTAACTAGTATTTATATATTTGCACAAAATAACGATCAATTACTTCAAGAACAGACGGTATCTTTCTATGAAAAACAATCAAAGATGCTAACTGGGTTAGTCGAAAAGAGTTTATATGAGCAGCTAAACGATACTCAATTACAGCCTTTAATCATGGGGCCAGTAAATGAAAATAACTTGATCGATATTATTATTACTGAGAGTTTTAAAACTAAACTAAATACGCTAACCACACAAAAAGACAACTACATCAAAATTGCGATATTAGATCTACAAGGTAAGGTCTTAGTCGAAACCACTAAAAATAAATTGTCTGCTAATGTTCCTAAGTTTAACGTAGACCAATTAACAATCGCTAATTCAGAATGGTTTAAAGCAATTCGAAACAACCAGGTTAATCGCATTCAACAGGCTGACTTGTTTGGGCCGCAACAACAATTTATTGATAATTATCCTGATAGATATGACTTACTAATAGGTCATCCAATTTTTGCTGAAAACGGAGATAAGATCGCGATATGGATAAACATTATCGATTTTAGCCTCATAGAAGAAATTTTTAAAAATACCTATCAACAACTAGCGCTAAACGACTTACATCATCTCGAGTTGGCGTTAATTAACGACCAAGGTTATTTGTTAATTGATTTTGACCCCATTAGTAAACACCAAAACAGTTATCAACGTGATTTTTCTATATTGAATCAAGTTAATTTAATAGACGCAGGGGTTAAAGGGGCTGATCGCGCGATAGCTGGCTTTTCTGGTGTAGAATTAACCAGCCACGAAACTAAAGACGTTGAACAGATCATAATTTTTAGCCACTTTTCAGGTCATAAACAACGCCCAAATATCGGTTGGTCAACCATTATTCGTATTGATCAACAGGATGCTTTTTCTGTTTCTCAGTTATTCGACAAAAATGTATATCAAACAATAATAATTAGCTTCTTACTTTTGCTCACTTTAGGTTATTTGATATATAAACAATTACTTATACCACTTAATAACTTAACTCACTCTATAAAAAATTTATCAACAAACCCAAATAGTAAGCATCGATTAACAAATATTGATCACGAGACACATATTATAATTGACGATTTAAAGCAAAAATTTATCGATAACCAAAAGCTGGTTGATAAAAACAAAATACAACAAGAAATATTAGATTTGCAAAGAAGTGCAATTGATTCAACCAAAACGGGAATTGTTGTAACTGACATCAGACTGCCAGATCAACCTATTATTTTTATCAATAAAGCTTTTAGTGATATCTCTGGATACAGCGCAGAAGAGGTTTTAGGTAAAAACTGCCGTTTCTTGCAAGGTCCCAATACTGAAAAAGCATTAATAAAGCAGATGTCACATGCTATTACTAAAGGAAAACCTTGTGACGTTGTCATTACTAATTACAACAAAGCAGGTCATGCGTTTATTAATAACTTATCTTTAGGGCCAGTGTTTAATAAAAATAACCAGTTAACTCATTACATCGGTGTGCAAAATGACATAACCGAAGAAAAGCAAAAAGAAGAAGCATCGATGGTAGAAATGGCATTGATATTAGAAGAGCGAACGAAAGAATCTAAAGACTCTGCCAACAGATTAAGAGCTGTTTTTGATACCACTTTTGATGGCACAATTGTTTTAGATGAACGAGGTAATATCAAAGATGTAAATCGATCTTTAGAGTTAATCTTTGGTCGGACACGTACAGAGTTAATTGATTATAACATCAGTATATTACTCGTCAGCTTACAATATAATCAACAAGATCAATTGCATAAATCACCGTTTAAAGACTGGCTTAGAAATTACATCGGACAAACACAGAAAATTTATGGTTTACATAAATCAGGGCATCAAGTCCCACTTGAATTTTCCGTAGGTGAAACAGTTCTTGAAGCAGAAACAATGTATGTAGCGATTGTAAGGGATATTTCTGTACAGGAGCAGACTAAACGGCGAGAACTTGAATTACAGAAACAATTACATGATCAGGAACTTATTTATCGAACAGCATTTGATCAGGCAGCTGTTGGCATTGCACGTGTTGGAACCGATTCAAATTTTTTAGAAGTTAATACAAAGATGTGTGAGATTTTAGGCTACGAAGAAAGCGCCTTATTGACTAAAAAAATCAAAGATGTCACTTATGAGGAAGACATTCCTCAATCATTTCAATATATAAAAGAACTACTTGAAAACAAGAAGTCATTTTTTACTACAGATAAGCGTTATATTAGGGCTGATGGAATTGTATTTTGGGCTAATTTATCTGTTTCATTAGTCAGAGAAGATGTCACTCAACAACCTTTATTTTTTATCGCTGTTGTTGAAGATATTTCAGAACGAATCGCATCGGCAGATGCATTACTCCTAGCAAACGACGAAAGGGATAAATTACTCAGTGGTATCAATTTAGCTTCAGAAGCCGCAGGCGTATGTAATTGGTCTTATGACCTTCAAACTGGAGAACTAAATTGGGATTCGCGTATGTGCCAATTATATGGTCTTGATGAGAATCAAGCTATAGTTTATAAAGATTGGCGAAATGGGGTTCATCCCGATGATGTTGAAATAGCAGAACAAGAAGTCGCTGATGCAATAGAAAATATTTGTTCAATTAAAACTGAATTTAGAGTCATCAATAAACTGGATAAGTCCATTAGATGGGTTCAGTGTTCAGCTGACTTATTGTTGGATGAAAATCAAAAACCAGTCACCATGTATGGTATTAATATTGATCTTACACATGAAAAAAACATTCTATTGGCGCTAGAAAAAGAAAGCCAGGCGGCCAAGCAGGCAAGTAAATCTAAGTCTAGATTTTTAGCTACGATGAGTCATGAAATTAGAACGCCGATGAATGGTGTAATAGGGATGATTGACCTTCTTAAAAACACACCTCTTAACTCAGACCAAAAAAGAATGGTAACGACCATTCGTGACTCGTCGTTTTCATTGTTAGATATTATTAATGATATTTTAGATTTTTCAAAGATAGAGTCGGGTCAAATTGAAATTGACTTAACACAATGTAATGTACTTTCGATAGTCGAAAAAACCATGGATAGCCTATGGATTAATGCATCAAACAAAAATGTTGAATTGTACATCGACCCTGACTTATCAATGCCTAAAGAGTTAATGCTGGATACTGTTAGGGTAAGACAAATTCTGCTTAATTTATTAGGAAACGCGATTAAATTTTCAGGTGGCAAAGAGGACAAAGGAAAGGTAACGGTTAAAACACAGTTTGAAGAAAATTTATTGTCATTAGAAGTGATTGATAATGGTGTGGGGATTTCAACAGAGCAGCAACAAAAATTATTTGTTCCTTTTTCACAGGCCGATTCATCAACAACGAGGAAGTTTGGCGGTACAGGTTTAGGGCTAAGTATAACCAAATCGTTTACTGAACTAATGAAAGGCGACATACAAATTAACAGTGAGCTTGGTGAAGGAAGCTCATTTAAAGTTGTTCTTCCTGTACAAGCAGAATCATCTAAAGAAGTGGAATTTGAGCAATTCGATTTTTCTATGTATGCAGTATTTATTGCATGCTCTAATGATGACCTTGCTAATTCTTGCCATACAATATTAGCACAACTTAAACATCACAATATCCACGTTATATCTATTGACGACTGTTATCTTGTTACACAATCATCAATGCCTGCTGTATTACTTACTGATACGGAGCAATTTAAATGTTCTGATGAATGTAAACAAGTTAAAACCTTACAATTAAACTCAGATCCTATTGAAAGAAAAGGGCATATTGACCCTTACACTTATGTAGTAGGCACCCACCCCCTTAAACCGACAGAATTGATATTCGGTCTTGCAGTGTTATGCGGTCTAGAAAGTCCGATACTTGATTGGTCCACTGAAGATAATCAATCAAATAAAGCTGTAGTGCCTCAAACTATTGCAGAAGCTGAGTTAAATAATACGTTAATTTTGGTGGCAGAAGATCAACCTACCAACCGTTTAGTCTTAGGTAAACAACTAGATAGCCTTGGATATGCTTATGAAATGTCTGAAGATGGTGTTATAGCCCTCGAACTGTGGAAAACAGGTCGGTTTAGCTTATTACTAACTGATTGGCATATGCCAAATATGGATGGATTAGAATTAACTAGAACCATTAGAGATATAGAAAACCTCGAGAATAAGACTCCTATTATCATTATCGCAGTTACAGCTAATGCCATGGTCGGCGAGTCTGACAATTGTTTTGATGCAGGTATGAATGATTATATCGCTAAACCAATAGAAATAAGTACTTTAAAGGAAAAGCTAGCAAAGTATTTAGACATTAACAGTCAAGAATCAACATTAACGGCAGATTCAAATTTACCAACTCAAGAGTTTGATCAGTCCGTGATTGATTTCAGTCAATTAGAAGCTGTGATTGGTACCAACGATAAAGACATTACTGATGAGATTTTAGCTATGTTTTGGTCAAGTGTAGTAGATGATTTTGAGTTAATTAAGCAAGGGCTTGAAAATAGAGACCCAGAAACAATACGAAGTAGAGGCCATGCAGCAAAAGGGGCTTCTGTATCAAGTGGCGCAATATCATTAGGTGAGTTATTTAAGTGGATCGAGAAAAACAACGATAACTTTGAGGGGATAGTAACTCATATCAATGACATTGAAGCAGAATTAGTATTAATTAAACGTGTTTTAGAAACCAGATCAGTACTCTAATACATTGATAAGCAACAGGGCGGTTTATGGACAATTTAATGAGTGTGGTGGTTTTTTATCATTCAATTGAAATTAAAAAAGTGATTCAAGAAATCCTTAGAAATAAATATCAAAGTATTTTGTACTGCGATGTTAATACTAACCAAGAACAGTTTATTGCTTTTATGACGGATAAATCTCAGCCGGTGTTATTTATTTATGCTTTTGAAAAAACTGAAGAAGCAATTGAATTTAATGATATTTTTGTAGAACTCAATAAAAACAAGAAAATCCATAGTGATAAATATTTATCTTTATTAATCTGTTGCAGAGAACATCGTGAAGCTGCCTATTTTGAGTGTTCGAAAGGGCGCTTCTATAGCTATGAAACCTTTAGACCCGTATATGATATGAATAGGATTAGGCTTTCAATAACGCAAATGGGTGATTTATTAACCAGCCAAGATAAAGTTAACTCTTACCAACAAGATAAAAAGGCAGTGATTAAAAAATTACAATCTGTTTCCCACCAGCTGCATGAGGTTGAAACATCTTTAACAGACGAAAAGGGCATACAGCATAATTTACTAACCGAGCTTATTTCTGAAGTCGATCAGTTATGTAAAGGGGATATGACTGAGAGTGCCGAAGTCAAAGTGCAAGTAGAAAAGATTAAACCTAGAGTTGAAAATTTTAAGGCCCATAATCAGAAATACTTTAACGAAATAGGCAGCAAGGTAAGGGCAGCTAAGCCTAGCTTTAAGAAAAAAATGCCTTTAGTACTTGTGGTTGATGATCAAAATGTAATGCTTAAAATTATTACCACAATTTTAAAACCCAAAGGCTTTGATGTTGAAGTCGCAACTAATGGGGCTGAAGCACTAAACAAACTAAAAAACTGTCAGCCAGAACTTGTGTTATTGGATATTGATATGCCAGTAATGGATGGAATTCAAACACTAAAAGCCATAAAAGAAATTAATGAATTAAGCCAGGTTCCAATCATTATGCTAACAAGCAACACAGACAAAGAAAGCTTTATCGAATGCCGTGAATTGGGTGCTATTGATTACATTGTAAAACCTACAAATGCAGAAACACTACTGAAAAAAATACTTGCGGTAATTTAACTTAAAGGTAATAAATTCAATATAAACGGCTATTTATGTGCCGATAAATAACGTTATCGGCATTAAGTAAATCTGGTATAATTAATCAATTATTTCAGCAAGATAAGATTATGCTAAACGAGAAACCTCCAGTTTACCCTCTATTTGATTCCGCTGACTTTATCCTTGCGGGTAATAGCTTTGTTAATCAACATATCACCACGATAACGCTTCATAAAGTGCCAGATGCTGGCTTAATTATTGAGCATTGTTCCGATTGGTTATTTGAACAAAAACAATCTGAGAATAATTACAAAGCGTATCGTAGCGAGCTAACAACGTTCTTGCATTGGTGTTTTGATGTCGCGTCACTTTCACCGATTCAAGTAACGCGTAAGGATATTGCCCGTTATATAAACTACTGTGAAAACCCGCCAATTGATCTTGTTGGCTATTTTAATGTGGCACAATTTAAGACAGATAAACCTACAGGAATAAGGTATCCAAATACTGCATGGAGACCGTTTATCGGTAAGAAAAAGCTTGGTAAACAATTGCCATACAGCCTAAGTGAGAATGCATTAAAGACTAAAATTGCAATTGTTTCATCATTTTACGGCTATTTAAATAGTGAAGAATATACTGAGCGAAATCCTGCACAATTATGGTTAAAACACAGTCGTTTTGCTGTTAATCGTAAATACGTAAAAAATGACGATGACAACCATCATGCTTTTACTAAATTACAATGGTCATATGTCGTCAGTACAGTAACTGAGTTGGCAGAAAAAGAACCAGAAAAACATCAACGAAGTTTGTTTTTAATCAACATATTATATAGCTGTTACTTACGTATTTCTGAGATTAGCGCCCGTGCTGGTTACTCACCAATGATGAGTCAGTTTAGAAAAGATGCTCACAATGGCATTTGGTATTTCTACGTACCATTTTCAAAAAGCGGCAAAGCTAGAAGTATTGCAATATCTGCGTCACTGTTAGACGGTCTTCAAACATATCGCCATTTTCTTGGACTTAGTGATTTACCTAATATTAATGAGCAACAGCCAATTTTTATTAGACACAAAGCAGCTTCTCATGGCCGAGACTCTGGTGAGTTAAATGCAAATTTAGGTATCAGGCAAATAAGAGAAGAAATAGATACGCTCATCAATCTTGCAGCAGATAAAGCATTAGAAGATGGCTTTGATCATGACAGTGAATTGATGAGGAAACTATCTGCACACAATATCAGGCATACTGGTATTACTCATGACATCAATATTAATAAAAGGCCGTTATCGCATGTTCAAGCTGATGCCGGACACGAAAGCATTGATACAACGTCACAGTACTTGCACACCACACAAACAGAACGTCATCAAAGTGCTGCCAACAAACCACTGGATCATTTAGCCTAAAACTTAGGCGCTCGTATGTGAAATCTGAATGTGTATCAAGGGTATTAGCTTCAGATTTCACGTAGCGACGCCATAAATAATGTGCTGTTTTGCCTGTAAAGTGGCGGATTCTTGTTAAAACAGTACGATTAATACGATTACACATAACTGCGCACAATGTATATTATGTTAAATGAGATATGTCTTTAAGGATTAGAAAATTAGTTCAGTGTGAGCCCTGCCACTTAGATCGAGATTTCACGGCGCAATGAGATTTTTATTTGCACTTGTACCAATAACTATGCGCTATATAGGATAACTACAGCTTGAACTGAAAACAGATGGTAAGCTTTTAACTCCGTCTACATGTATTGATTTACTAAACCAAAACATGTACTTAACTAATTGAAGCATTTTTCTGGAGTTGTTTATGAACTCAATTATCATAAACTATTAATACCGCTCATCAATAAGTGACTGAAAATTAATGATAATAATTAAACAAGCTAACTCGAATAAGGAAATGCTCAATAGTTAGGCGTTGCTACGTGAAATCTGCGACTTTTACTAAGGCCATTTCAAACTGAGTCTCTTAAATTTATCGCTAATGATATTGCCTTGCTGGTACCCTAGAGCTTTCCTAGTCTATCTAAAGATTCAATTACAGAACAAAGATAATTGAGTTGCTGATTTTCAATTGTAACAGCATGAGATTTTGAATCTCTAATCGTGAAAGTATTTATTGTTTACATTACATAAAAACATCAACGCCCTAATTCAATAATATATTGCACAAGATTTTAGTTTTAATAATGATTTTATTGTTACCGTTGGTCTTGCCAGATATAATAATTAACAAAATTACCCCTGATACTTACTTATTTCAGCTTGCTAAGTGATTGAAAAAAATAGTTATATCAATCAAAAATAATGTAGAGGAATATAATTAATTAATCATGTTAGCCCCCTAACCTGTTACTGGACATTTCCGTGTTACAAAGTTTGGTTTTCAGATAACTTCTAGTATCCCAATTACCTACAAATGCCTGGTCAAAACTACTGAACCACTACACTAGCAATATGTCATATTTAAAAGACACTTGAATCATCTAGAAAGCTACTGGAATCTTCTAGAATGGTTCTCGTAAAGTCATCACTTTCAGTAATTGAGTAACTTTCATCTAATAAGTCATGGAAAACATTGCACTCTATATTTCTGTAAGTAGGATCTAATAATAAATCAGTGCAAATATCAGTATCATCAGTATCATCAATTTCATGAATAATAACAGTATCTGCTATTTCATGAGTATCATAAATTTCATGAGTAATAACAGTCTCTGCTATTTCATGAGTATCATCAATTTCATGAGTAATAACAGTATCTGCTATTTCATAAATACCATAAATAGAGGATGCGGTTGTTAATGGAACGACTTTAGGTGTTACTGACTCAGAAGTATAAGAACTTAATACAGATTTTAAGGCATGGCATAAAAGAAATATCATGATTGTTATTAAAATTATCGCAATACCGTAAATCACTGCATTTGTGTTTAGTATTGAATGAAATAAATTTGATCCTGACATTGGCATTCCTTTATTTGTTACGTACTACCATTGTGACTCAATTTTCTTTTGGTACAAGTGAATGAATATCTCATTTTTCTGTCGTCATACAATAAAGTTCGAAACTTTACCTAGCAAAAATCTTGATGTTTACGTTACAACGGAGACATCAAGCATCATTAAAGCTTGAAATTTTCTTAGGCTTAAGCACACAATTTCTTTGAAAAGACAATAAAAATTGAAACTGGTTTTTGTCGGATAGGCGACACCTGTTACCAAGTGCCGCCCTCCTAAGAACCGTACGTGCAACTTTCACTGCATACGGCTCAAGCCTCCACTAAGGCGTGTTCTGTTACCCAGCACCTTACATAGCAGCCAAGACAGGTTCGAACCAAGAGTTTCTGCCTTGCTTAGCCCATTTCCGCCTACTTAAGTAAGCTTCGTATTCTGGGTCGTAAGGTATGGCTGCACTCCTGATTTTTACATGTCTTTTTATGAGCGTTTGAGCTATTTGGACAAGGTTAAATCGACAATCCATGTTCGCTATTTTATGCCAACCATGAAATTGCCATTGTCCCTTACCGTCCAAATAATATTTACGCCTCACCCAGTCTTTACTTTTAGTTGGATGACGCCTAACTGCCCAACGCCATAACAACCAGAAAAGTTGATGGCCTACATAACCGAAAATTTGCTTTGCAACACTGTGGCGATAATAGTTCGCCCATCCTCTCAGTTTCGGATTCAATATTTTGATTAAATCGTTAACGGGGATTGTTGGATGTTTTCTGATGAATTCACGTAGATTACTCAAAAATGATAGAACGTTGCTCTTGCTCGGTTTAATGAGCAGTTTGCCTTTGTACTTTCTAAGATTGAATCCCAGAAAGTCAAAACCATCATCGATATGAGTTATGTACGTTTTCTCATCAGAGAGTGTTAAGCCTCTTTCCTGTAGAAAACCAATTAGCTGTGGCTTGATGTCATTAACGAGCACTTCCTTCGAAGAACCTGTGATAACAAAATCATCTGCGTATCCGATAAAGTTGACCCTATTCCCTGTTTTACGGGCAATAGACTTAACCAATTGTTCTAACCCAGCCAGCGTGAGCAACATCAGCGTTGGGGAGATTATCCCGCCTTGCGGTGTTCCTTCTGCTGTTTTATAGAACAATCCTTTGTCAACATAACCACATCCAAGCCATTGTTTCAGCATTCGCTTATCTAAGTGAATGTTGTCGATGAGCCATTGATGATCTATCTTATCGAAACAGGCTTTGATGTCACCCTCAAGAACCCACTGGCTAGAGCGCTTCATACATAAACATTTGAAGCACTGTGCAATGGCATCTGCTGCGCTTCGGTTGGGTCGAAAGCCATAGCTATTGAGGTCAGCTACCGTTTCCGAAATAGGTTCCAAGGCTAAAAGATGAAGCGCTTGCTGCGCTCTGTCTATCATGCAAGGAATGCCTAAAGGTCTGAGTTTGCCGTTTTTCTTGGGGATGTAGATACGTCTGAGCGGTTTGGCATGATAGCCTTTGCGGCTCAGTTTATTCACCGCAGTCATACAACGAGCATCACTGTTCCAAATGATGCCGTCAACGCCTGGTGTTTTGCTGCCTTTATTTTGAGAAACTCTTTTAACAGCAAGTAATTTTGCTAATTTCGAGTGGGTAAGTATCCACTGCAATGCTTTCGCCTTGCCGTGTTTACCTTCTCGGGTTGCTTTTGCAATGCGCATTTGAAGCTTTAATACATGTTGCTTAACCGCTTTCCAGTTAATGGATTGCCATTGAACATTGTCAGGGGATGCACTAACTTCAATTGAAGTCATCATTTGCGTTTCTCCTTGAATAAAGTTCTTCAAATCATCTTGCAACGGGAGACCAGCTAGAAGTCAGCTCGCTTTCGCGCCAGATAAAATCAGTATCCGCATCATTACAATGCGGCATTCGCTTTTTCTAGCCTCCTTTACCTGCATGACTATCGACAGCCTTCGCAGACCGCTTTCCCAAGGGGAGCAATACAGGCTTACCCTGTTCCGTATGTCGCGCAACGTCAGGTTAGATGCCCACTATAGTGCGGAGAGTTATTTGATCACGAAAGAGCACTGTCCAATCTCTTTCCAACTCTCGTTGCCTTTTGGCTACAGCGTATAAACCACTTCCGCTGTTTCGCATATAACGTACCTTACATGGATTCACTTACGTTCATCATACTGACACCCTAGCACTTACCCGATTGTGGTTATCAGGAAGAACGTCCTCTCACGATTCAGTTCCCACTCAGCTATAAAACCGAACTTTGTTACATTGTCAGACTCGCTGCTTTATTCAGAGTCTTAGGGTCATCTGGTGTTACAGATGGTTCACTCTTATCGCGGCGAACAGCGCTTCATACGATCTCAGGTCGCACGGACATAAATGCGTTAGAGCTTAAGCTCTGAAAATGATGATTAGATTAGGGGAAGTATGGAAATCTTCGATACGGTAACGCCGCATTAAGCGGACTAAAAATAGTTGCCTATAATTTTGTAAGGACCGAACAATAGCCAACTGTTTTAGTTCCGTTTTAAATGCCTTATTACGGCTCAGTTACCAAGTTGTATTAACTCGTCAAGTTCACTGTTAATCCGAGCAGTGCGTTCATGCACTAATGTTTCCAATTCTGTATGGTAAATCAAAGGATATATCGAGCCTCCTCGATACATGCTAGCAACAGCCAAAGCTTGCTCTTTACTATATTTTAACCAAGAGCTTTGACTCGATTCATATAAGGGGATCTGATCTGAATCCAATTTATTTTTTAACTCATCATAAATGTTCGACATTTTTTCTGAAGACCTAGTGAAACTTTCCAGAGCCTGTTGATTCATTTCAAGTTGTGTAACATGTTCACTAGGAGAGCTTACTAAGTAAGTAGCTGATTCAGTTTGTAAACCTTGAATATGGTTTTGAACTGATGCACTCTTAGCCGTCAACATCTGCCCAAATGTATTTAAGCTTTGAATGTCTAGCCCTTGTTCACTCATTTTTTTATGTACATCTAAGACTTTTTGATGTTTATCCAGTAACTCTAAATCAGGCTTGGACTCGATTTTTCTCTTAAGCAGGTACGCTACTGCAGAGATAATGCCACCTAAAGCTATGAAACCTATTTTTTCAATAATCTCTGTCATATCGTAACAACTTCCTTTATGAACTCTAACGCTTTGCTCAACGAAAAATTGAGAGCGTAGCAAGTGATTTTTCCTTGTACAGCAATTTGTTAGACATTATTTCCACCTAGGGAAAGCTAACTTTCCGCGCCTAGCGTTAGGAAATCCATAGCTTGAAGAAAAATAGCTATACCAGAGGACTTGTTCTCGACAATGCTCAATGAATTTTGAGTCATTCCAAAGCTTAATCATGTCTTTCTTGCTTAGTCGCTTGCTGACGTCTTCCCTGTGAACATCAGAAAATGCACGCCCAGTATATGGGTTCAGTTTAGGCCATTCTCTGGTCTTACTTTTGTAGTGTCCATGCGGCACTGATGGATAGCAATCAGCGTCACCAAGAGTGAACATCCACTGATTCATCATTAGCAGTTCTAGCCATGGTGGGTCATCATACTTGTGTTTTTCTGTAGCGCTCGATTGTCTTTCATCGCTATTATTTTCTTCAGAACTTTCTTCCGAAAGCGGCTCACTATTTTCATCACTCGTTACTCTCGGATCAGGAACACGACCATTGAAATCTTCCAACCAATCAGCAATTTCATGCCGTTCGATGTATTCGAAGTGTCCAATCAGACCAGCCATCAAGCTCATTTCTGAAAATAATCTAATGTATTGCGACATATGGCTCCCTGGTTTTTTGTACTAGTTTAACAGCTTGATACTCATTGAGTCCCCTCCCTAGCAAGCCGTATCAGCGGTATGCTTAAGGTGACCAAACCAACAGGAGAAAGCTCAATGAGATTTTATAATAATCTCACACCCATACTACTGTGCTATCGATTTACACGCACGTTCACTTTATATCTACATCATTGCTTTCAAAGGGAAAGCTGTCGTCCATAAAAAGATTGGCGCTGACAAAGATGACTTACTACTCATACTTGAACCCTATATTGGCAATGTCATTGTCGGGGTTGAGTGTCTGATTGGTGTGCTGAACTGGGTATCGACTTTATTCTATATCATGCCCTTTATATGAAGTCGATTCACGACGGTAAAACTAAGAACGATAGAGTCGATTCATTTAAAAATGCCACACTGCTGCGTGGTGGCAATTTCCCAATAGCCTACGATGACCCAAGTGAAATGCGCGCTGCACGTGATCTGTTACGTCGACGAATGAGATTGTCCGTCACGGCGCGAAGCTTAAAGGTCATGTGGTTAACACCAACAGCCAAAACAACTCACCTGCCACTGACCTAAACCTTAAAAACATCTCTGCAAGACAAAAACTGCGGGAGCAATATCAAGACCCTATCGTGCAACGAAATATTGATTTAGACATGCCACTTCTTGATTGCAATGCCAAGGAACTTGCGCAGGTCGGATGGTTCATTGAAAAACAGGCAAAAAACAACGACACCTAATGCCACGGATTAAAAAGTTAACACTTAAGATGCGGAGCTAGAAAAGAAAAATGAGGTGCTAAGGCATTGATATTTTTAGGTAACGCAATTAGCTGGCGATACTAGGGGATCGATGCGGCTAGTGAAAATGATACTGCTCAGCACACACCTAAAAAGCGTAAGAACTTACGCCTATATTTACACTATAAAGGTATCACTCGGGCTTGTTAAACACTTGGGATAAGGACGCGGCTACGCGCGGCCTATCCTTATCTGTTATAATTTTTAAGACTCAAGCTGCTTAAAATCTGAATTGAGCTTATCAATTGGTAGACCTGATGATTTAATTATCATATCACGACATGATCTAGAGAAATTCAAGGATAGACCATTAAAAATGGGACCTTTGCACCTACTTGTTTTTTTATTTGTAGGATTATTACACTGGTATGCTAGTCGCCCCATTTCCCCTAAAGAATTCATGGTTTCCTGACTCAGTAATAGCGGTGCTTCACCATAAAATGTTTTAAAAAGTGCATCAACTTGTTTTTGATCTACTTTTCCATCTTTTTCACTTCTTGCTAGAAGTGAAGTTATTTTAACTGTTTCACTACATAGTTTGAGCTGTGCTTCCCAGAGTGGTTTCTTGTATTCTTTTTCAATATTTTTATTGAACTGCCATCCGCCAATAAATAGAGAAACAACAACCCCGCCAAACCCCAAAGATTTTATTATTGTATCCGCTAGGTTATATTGCTTGTCATCCATTTAAACTCCTTATGTAGATAAAAATTAATCGTGGTAGAGCGAGCCATTGCTGACCCGACCCCACACAGATCCGGACGTGGGAATTACCGCATCCGGCTCTTCAGTTATATATTCACTCGTGTAAAACACGACCCTAGTACCAGTCAATCAACACCAAACGCTTGCTGACTTTGATACTTTCAATGTTAAAATACTCTAACATCTTCTTGAAATTACTTCAGTTATAACTTCGCCGACCACTGCGCCTATTCAACCATTTGTACAAGTTATGTAAGACATAATCGTATACATAGCTCAAACTTCGACTGTTGTCGGGAAGACCAAAGTAATTTCTAAAACCTGTTAATTTGCGCTTTAACTGTGGAAGCCAAATGCTCAACTTTAATGAGCGCTTGGCTTTGATCCATTGATAATACTCGCTCAGCGTCGCCTTCTGCTTCTTCACAGCTGTTCGCCGCCTGAGTCTAGCTTTACCCTTCGAATCTCTGCCCCAGTAAAACTCAAATCCTAAAAAGACAAAATGACGCTTGCGGCCAATATGAAATCGGCTAAATCGCATTAGTGAGGTTTTGTCCTCTGCGACGTCTAAGTTGAACTTCTTTAATCGTTTCGGTAATACCTTATAAAAGCGTTCAGCATCATCTGCGAATTGAAAGGCGCACACAAAATCATCCGCATAACGGATCATCATTGCTCGGCCTTTCATTCTTGGCTTTACTTTCTTTTCAAACCAGAGGTCTAGCGCATAATGCAGATAAATATTAGCAAGCACAGGACTGATAATGCCACCCTGCGGGCTACCACTTAATGGCTTTGCAAACACACCATCCGGTGATTTTATCCGCGCTTTTAACCACTGATTGATTAAGTTAAGTATCGCCTTATCATCAATACGCTGCTTAAGCATGTCCATCAGCCATTCGTGGTCAAGATTATCGAAGAAGCCTTTAATGTCAGCCTCGACGATATAACCGTAACCTTTGAACTGCAGATTAAGCGTTAAACTATGTACTGCTTGATGGGCACTTTTATTCGGACGATAACCATAGCTATTACGCAAAAAGTCTTGTTCCCAGATGCTTTTAAGATCTGACTAACACTTTGTTGCACTAGCTTGTCATCAACCGTTGGTAGACCTAAAGGCCGTAGTTTACCGTTCGATTTAGGAATAAAGAGCCGTTTTATATCATTGACTCGATAACATTTCTGCTTGAGTTGCTGACCTAAACGTTCAATATTTTCAGTTAGCTTCGCCTTATAATTGGGCATAGTAATGCCGTCAATACCTGGCTTTGCTTGTTTATTGAGTTGCCCCCAGCTTTGATACAGGCTATCAGTATTTAGCAGTCCATATAAATTCTGAAACCTGTGCCTGGGGTGGGTTTGTGCTTTAAATGTGATGGCATTAAGTGTGGTTGTCATAGTGTTCCCAGCCCTACTTTGTCCGGACTATGTCTCTGCTTAATACCGAATATAACTGTCAGCTCCTTCGCATTGTACAAGGCTTTCCCCTGCTCAGACTACTACGGGCTGATCTGACTTCCAATGGGTCATCGTTCGTTTCGCTTTTAACTAGACTTCCCTACCATCTTCCTGATGGAACACCTTTGGATCTCTCAAGTTCTCAATACATCTCTACATACATGCCACGGCTTGATAACTCCGCTGACTCGCCACAACCTCACCCTTTCATTTACATGAATAACGGCTGCTTTGCATGGACTTCGATGGCGTTACAAACCTCGTCTGTCAGTTCTAATATTTATCGGAGCGATACCAGCACTTCAGGATCACGACAACCCCTATGGCCTATATGATTCTCTGTGTACGCTTCACCTATATTGTTCGAGTCATGCAGTCCTCACTGCTAAAAAGCCAACGCTAATCTCACTCTCCGCCATAGGCGCAACACTCGATACAGGTTGTTGGTTAAACCTTACCTGACAGGGACTTGCCCCCTGCAAGATGCATCAAGCTTCGCTTGACGCACTAACGCCCACATTAAGCGGACTAAAATTGTTTGCCAAACTTGTTGAGGAACGAAACATTGCAAACTGTTTTAGTTCCGTTTAAATTGCTTGTAGGTGAATTACCCGAAATGTAGCTGTCTATGGCAATTTGGACAAACGGCAATTACATTATCTACAGTGTCTTCACCACCATCCGCTAATTTTATAACATGGTGTACTTCAAGATACGGCGTACGATTTTTAGACCTAAGAAAAGGTGCTTCAGAATTACAGTTTTCACAAGTACCATTAGCGCGAGTTAACACTTCTACAATAACATTGGCGTTTCGGATGAAACGATAAGTGGTAACTTCAATTTTCTCGGGTAATCTAGAGCTTTCTTCGAGTTCTTTTAACCTATCTTCATGTGATAATTTATTTGAGTTTTTGATTCTTTTTATTAGTTCATCATCATACGATGACTCATTGGGAATAGCCTGTTTGATGAAGTGTTTTTTATCAAAAACTTGAAGTCCAGATGTTCTAAGATCACCTTGGCAAGGTGGTAACCCATTGTTTAAGTTAAACTCATTTAACTCATTAAATAAATTAAAAAGTCTCTCTGAATAAATCTCAGCCGTACCAGTACTCATTCCAATATCATTAGCAATGAGATGAATTTTCATTTTGTTAGATTTTGGCGTAATAGAGTATTGTAAATTACTAGATTCTTTATATTTCTCTATGTATAAGTTAAAAGATAATTTTGCCAATGATGATAATTGTTCTGATGTATATTTGGACACGGTAACTCCATTCACCTAACGTTTGTATAGTACGCACGCGCGTTTAATAAACCTATTATTTAAGCCTTACTAAAGTAAAGCTATTGATTTATAAGCACTCTACCAGAGTGACATTGGATAAACGAGTACAAAGATTTGCAAAGTGAGCATTGAAATTGATGCCTTATCTGAAGTAATCAGCAGCTGTCACTTATCGATTAGCAAAAGTAGGTCAACAGGCTTGTTACTTATCTGTACTGCTTATCGACTGTAAGTCGCAAAGGGGCATTTCCGAGTTACGATCCATAGACGATTCAGACTTTTCAGATTACTTCTGGTATAGCGAGCAGCCTACATGTGGCTGGCCAAACTTTCTCATCCACTACACTTAAAGATCTGACTCTAACTCGGATAGTTTAGATTAGAAAAAGTATCTTCGTTTCTTCAACATAGGTAATTTGCACCGACCCACTTATCGATATCTAATCCCTTCTAACTGCGCTATCAACAAACTTATCAATAAGTTCACTCTCTCCTCTATTTATTTCAACTTGGTAGTCTAATGAACGACTAATTCTTGTATAATAACTCTCAACATCTCTGTGTAATTCATTGACCGCAAGACCTTTTCTCGCAAAATCAAACAGACTATCAATTTTCAATTGGAATCTAATGCTATCAACAAGAATTTCCTCTAGATAACTATAGCCTAGGTGATTGGGATTAAGACTTTCAATTCGAGAAGAAAACACTTGCAAATGAACTAGAATATATACCAAATGCTCAGACACATCTGGGGTTGCAAAAGTTATACACTCTTTAAATACCCCTTGATAACCATCAGGCACACTAAGTCCTTTTACTTCATTAATATACCGTCGTAAATCCATATCATTATTAGTCTTTTTTGCAGCGTAAGACCTTAGTAGTTTCTTGCTTACATCATCTACATAATCATTTATTAAGATCAATGAAGCGGGCAAAAATGCGCTGGCAGCGATGAGTTCTCGATGCCTTTGTTCATCTATAGCTTTTTTCTCAGCTCGTAATTTTCGTTTCTCATTTTGTCGAGATGCATTAATATTCACGGCTTCTCTTTGGCGAGCGCTTTTATCAAGTTTTAACGCTATATACCCACTGATAACGGCTGCTAAAATTGCAATCATACCCGCATTGAAAGTCTGCCACTCACTCCATGTTTCCATTAACGTATTGAACCCGCCAATATACAATGGATGAATGACCATAGAACAGATGTAAACAGCACCCAATATAGAACCACACCCTTTCAACCTTTTATTTGTATACAAATCATAACCTTCATAGCTGCCTATACACTTATTTTGACGGAAGAGGAGCTTCATGACTACCTGTAGTGGATTATCAAACTTGGCCCATAGTTGAAAGTTAAAGGCATGAGAAAAAGTAAGTTAAATTGCGGAGATTGAAATCAGGTTCAATCTAGCTCTGGCTCACTATGGGGCACTAATCATTTAGCAATTAATTTCGTACCTAACCAGCTATTTGAATGTTCACTGTAACCCTTAACTTGATTGGTCAGACCAGTGTGATAGTATTTATCATACAAAATTAGAGAGTATTTATATGAGGTGTTCATAATGGCAAAAGGTTCAAGTATTAATGGCAATGGGGTAATAGTGGCGGAAACGATAACTACACTGTTACAGGTAGAGGAAAGGTGTCTCGCGCTCAAATAGTCAAAGAAGTGAAACAAGGGCAGCATCCTGATACCCATATCTATAATCTATAAGAGAAATGGGGTTGAATACGCAAGGAATAATCCGAATAACGACAAACCATATAACATCAATGATTAACCTAAGTGCTAAAGGGTATTTTATTGCCCTTACTTCACCCTATTGATATGGCTTCGGGCTCAGGTCTTGTATTTTCCCTATCCATTAGCGCATGTATGGCAAACGTAATTAGCTTAAGACTACTCAGCCTGGTTAGTTAACACACTTTGGGCAGAAGTGAGCTAAGCCCATATTCCATTCATGGACAATTCCAAGTTACGATGGATAAGTGCAGCTGAATTTTCTGATAACTTATTCTATGCCAAACACACCAATTGACTATAAATTAGTGCCCTGTTTTACTAAGCCATTAGACAGCAAAAATTATTAGCTATACACTAATCTAAAGTTATTTCGCTATAATCTGTCGTAGTATAAATACCTTTTCCTTTGGCAGCATAAGAGATACTCACAATGTCACCTACATTAAATGCTAGCCTTTTTTCATATGAAATATTTACTCTGTAACCATCGTCAATACATTCAAAACTAATATGTGACTTACCAGCTTTTCGAATCGTGCGGCATTTAATTATTCTCCTTTCTTTGTCACAAAATCTTTCTTGTTTTCTGTAACGGGTAATAGTTTTTGCTTCAAGTGAAATTTCACGTCCATCGCCATTTAGCGGTAAAAAGCCATAGACTTCAGGTTTTGGAATTCCAATACCTGGTTGAGAGTTTAATTGAGGTTTATAAAAATCAATTGCAGAGGTCTCTGCTTCATCAGCCTCTTTCTGGTTATCAGCAATTGCAATAATATAGTGTTGCCAAACCTTTTCATCTCGGAGAGATTTTTTAAAAGCTTGATTATGTTCTGGGTGTAACGGCGAATTGGCAATTTGTTGATGTTCAGCCCATCGATTGACCATGCAACGGCTCTGCCCAATATACACTTGCCCCTTTCTGTTTTTATGGGCGTAAATAACATGCTCGGCAATTTTAACTTTAAATGCCTTTAAGTTTTTAGTTACAACAGCGTACATATTCTTTCCTTTAAGAATTGAAATCAAAATGAGCTCTATAAAAAAACACTATCAATTTTGTTTGTGTAAATTGAATGTACAATAAAGAAAATTATTAAAAATTAAAGCTTAACTATGAGGTGAGTAAAGCTTTAAAAAACGGCACCTTCACCCGTGCCACTAAAGACCAATTCCTAAACATGATTGGTTTGTAGTAGCATAGTTAATTTGGCCACCTAATTAGAGGTGTAAAAATTAATATAACATGCAGTTTCAACGTTCTTTTTTCTGTCAAATAGTGATAACTAAACTTGCTAAATTGTACATTTTTAATGTTTGTAAAGCGTTGTTATAATTTGACATGACCAACCAGCAACATAAAGAGCATGGCATCTTAATGGTTTTTTGCGGGCTCTAATTTCTCTATAGACAGTATCAATATTTTATCGGTTTGCTTTACCTGAGCCATAACTACCAGAAACAAGGTGGAACAGCGCATCCTCTTTTACATAGTATTCTTTTTTCTTTTTCAGGTACTTTCTATGCCTTCGTAGCCTACAATCTTTACAAATTAGAACTTTAGTACCATCAAATAACTCATGTTCTCTGCACTCCAATCTGTTTACTCGACAATAACGACAATACGATATTCCTTTTATGATATTTGACCTTTTATCAAAGTTTATACTTGTCGCAGATGGTGGCTCATTTAGCGGCTTTGTTTGTAGTTTATTATCTATTGTTTTTATTTTTTTGAGGAACTTACTAGAGTTTGTTGATTTTACTTTTTGCGAAGCGTCACTTCTTTTATGTGTTTTTTTTATTTTTGATTCTATCGATGCTAATTCACGTGATAAATCAACACGATTTTCCACAGCCCAACGGTCTAGTTTTGCTATTGAAGCTAACAATCGTTCCACATTGACCCCTATTTATGCACTTGCAATCGTATTGACCAAAAAGAGTAAACTTAGCATCACCAGTACTACATCTTTTTAATGATGAATAGTAAACGAGGCTTTCATTTAAAAGCAATAAGTTGGTTTATCTATTAAGGTTATCATGACAACTAATCAATTAAATAGTGTGTAAATACCTAATGTAGGATTAGATCGCATAAAGCATAAAATTTTGTATTTTCACCCTGCAGTTAGTTAAATCTTAGTTAATGACTTCAGGTTAAAACCAACAATAGTTACATCAAAGTTAACCTAGGCAGTTAGAATCTAACAGCCAACCGGAAGGTGTTTGTTCTGGCCTGTGCTTTGTATGTTTCCAAGCAAACAAACTGTGGCATGTATTAGATCTAATTAAGCTTATAACAATCGATTGAAACTCATTTTGAGGCATAAACATGTCAGCCAGCGCCTATCTAGCCTACGAAAGTGCAAAATACCGCATCACGGCATTCCAATCCTTAAATCGCTCTCCTGAGAAGTGAATTAGCTCACCTTGAAAGCTCTCTTGCCCTTTTCCTTCAACGTAATCATCAATCAAATAGTCACCAACAAGCAGGCCTTTAACTGGCGAGATAATTAACCGTTCGGCATAAGCAAAACCCAAATGCTCCTCTACCCACAATCGCTTCTCTGTGTAACAAAGTGGATTCTTGACTGACGGCGCAGTCAGTATATATGGGTCGTATCGCTCATCGGCCAAAAAGAACTGCATCGCATCGATGGCATTAGGTAGTGGTGACAAGTTAATGAAGAAAGATGGCTGGCTTTGTGGGTATTCAATATCTGGTCGCAAGCGCCTAGCCTGCTGAAATGCGGATTTGTAATCACAAAGCGTATCGTCCATATCGATATAAACAATTTTCATCCTAGCCTTTCTCCTTCTAAGTAACATGAATACGGGGTCTTAGCCTTTTTCAGCTACGACAACACCTTGCCCTTTGAGCGCGTAGTTCGAACGCTAGCCTTGATGAATTGCACAAAACTGGCTGCTTAATTTGCATTATTTGCTTGAGCTGGGATGACGCTTTCGACTTAAACCAATCCACCTCAAACAGCAGAGAGGAGCGCTTAAATATATTATAGTGGTACAGCTCATTTGGCCACATAGGTAGAGTTTTCGACTTGAGGAAAAGCAAGCCAGACTTCTAAGTCTTAAAACTTGATTCAATCCCTTTCTAACAAACAAAGGGGCAAAAGTGAGTCAGCGTAGATCTCGCTGGCTCGAAGTTGGACAGAAATCATTTAGATCAAAGGGTCTAAAGGTTGGTCGTGGGATTAGTAAATTTTGCACAATAGAAACTCTA